>JAIRRF010000307.1 GCA_031256115.1 Treponema sp. | reverse complement strand
ATCCCGGCGGGGAATGCCGCAAAATTTTTCTATTTTTCTGATTAGCAACTCTAGAGTAAATTTACCCCATGAACCAAAACGAAAATGAACCGACACCGGAAGAATCTCAACCGGACAATCCAAACCATTTTCCTTAAGCCGTTCCGCAGCGCTAAAACCGATGCGGATAACACCGGGCTCAAGGCGCGGAATGGCGTCGGCGGTGTAGGATACCTGGCCTTCAGGCGCCAGTGCAATGGGGTAAGGCCCGTCTGTAATGGCTTTATAAATCCTGGCCATACCCTTGCTGTCCATTTTGGAATGATGTATTGGCATTGCGCCCAGGTTTGGCATTATAAATCTGGCAATCCATCCACCCCAGCGGATAACTTCATAACCGTATACCATCAAAGCATGGGGCCATCGGGCAAAACGTACGCCTTTTCTGGCGGCAAGGCCCCTTAGCTTAAAAAGGAAAAACCATAATAAAATCTGGGGTTCTCCCCCGTTGGGGTGACGGAAGGCGATTATGCAGCGGCTCTGTCCGGACAAAGCCCGCTTGAATGCGTCAATAAGATGATGTTCACCCTGTAAGACCATCCTTGCAACTCCCAAAAAAAAGAAAAGATAAAGTCTGCCCAGGAGTCTGCAAATGAATATAACAAATTTGGAAATTCGTGGTTCTCTGACTTTTATGTTCGGAAAAACTCTGGCTGTTGGTGTCTTATATGGTCTATACATTCAGTATAATATAATACCTGAAAGATTCAGGAAAAACAAGAATTGAGATGCTATGCCCAGTGAAACCTATGGTCTGGTTGCGGCTGTTTTAATGGCTTCAGGCTTTTCTTCACGTTTTGGCGGACAAAATAAACTTCTCTTTCCATTTCGGGGAAAGCCGCTTGCCCAATATGCCCTTGAACTAGTGTCAGGCATGGATTTTTCCGGAGGTATTTATTTTATTGCGGCTTCAGATGATGTAGCTGCTCTGGCTGCTGAATTCAGGACTGTAAGGGTGATTAAAAACACCGCCCCTGAAAGGGACTTAAGTGAAAGCGTACGTCTTGGAGTGGAGGCCTGCCCGGATGCGGCATACTATCTTTTTTTCCCTTGCGATATGCCGTTTCTTGACGCGGACACGGTGCGACGCGTTCTGGATGAGCGTGAGCCGGGCTGCATCGTGGAACCCCGTTACAAAGGCAAACCGGGAAACCCCTGTCTTTTTTCTGCGGTTTTCCGGGAAGAACTGCTTTCCCTTAAGGATGGAGAGACGCCTCGGCTAATAAAGACAAGGCATCCTGAAGCTATAAAGGTGGTTAAAATCTATAATCCTGTAGTTTTGGAAGACATAGACGATGAGGATACCCTGAAACGGCTTTTGGCTTATAGTGCCAATGGATGAGTGTATGCAGGTAATAACAAAGATTACATTCGTCATACGGGCCGGAGGATGGGCGTCATACGAGCCGGAGGATGATCGTCATACGCTCGGAGGATGATCGTCATACGACTCGGAGGATGACCGTCATACGACTCGGAGGATGACCGTCATACGACTCGGAGGATGATCGTCATTCGAGCCGGAATTAAGAATTTTACCACTCCAAACTTCGTGACCTCTGCTTATACTTGCTCTGTGGTATGGCTTATTTATGCTAATTGTATACGTGCCGGGGGAAACGGAAATGCTAACGCTGTTCTTGCTTTTGGGAATGGCAGCCTCCGTTACGGTTGTACTATTGCTATGCATTAGTTTTACCCAGTGTTCAAGGAGGGGAAACAGGCCGTTGGCGTCTGTAAGCGGCCATGCTAAAGAGGCCCGTGCGTCGTCGCCGAAGGTCAGGGTGATGGTACCGGTTTCTTACGCCGGGGGTAGGGCATCCCGTGAAGGTAAGTATCAGGGTGATTGCCAAAAAGGTTAAGACTGCTTTTTTCATAGAATAATAAGTATTCAATACTTTTTCTTAATTGACAGGGACAAATTTCTGACATATTGTTAATCAAGACTGATTAGGAGAGGTTATTATGGGTTTTTATGAAAGTTTAGTGGCGGCAAACGATTGGTTAAACAACATAGTATGGGGACCACCTATGCTGGTTTTACTGGTCGGTACGGGCATATTCATCACGCTGGCGTTAAAAGTTTTCCAGGTTTCCAAAATTAGTATTTGGTGGAAACATACTTTTGGAGAGCTTTTTGCGAAGGGGCCTAAGGACAAGGCGGACAGCAATATCACCCCCTTCCAGGCTGTGTCAACGGCTATGGCTTCAACGGTGGGTACGGGCAATATCGCCGGTGTTGCTACCGCGATTTACCTTGGCGGCCCGGGGGCTATATTCTGGATGTGGGTGTCCGGGTTTTTTGGCATGATGACGAAATACGCCGAAATAGTCCTGGCTGTAAAATATCGCAATGTTGACGAAAACGGCGTCCACCACGGCGGCCCCATGTACTATATCGAAAAGGGCCTGAACATGAAATGGCTGGCTGTGATCTTCGCGTTTTTCGGGACCTTTGCGACATTCGGCATCGGAAACATGACCCAGTCGAACGCGATAGCCGGTTCCATAAACGCGACCTTCGGTGTCCCCACACTGGTTACCGGTATCATCATAGCTGTGCTGGCCGGCCTTGTAATAATCGGAGGAATTAAGCGGATCGCGTCCGTAACCGAAAAGTTGGTTCCCTTTATGGCGTGTTTCTACATTCTGGGCGGTTTGATAATAGTAATTGCAAACATAGGCAACCTGGGCTCAGCCATTGGGCTTATTTTCGCGGGCGCATTCTCATTGGAGTCTGTAGGCGGGGGCATAATGGGCTACGTCATGATGCAGGCAATGCGCAGGGGTATCGCCAGGGGCGTATTCTCCAACGAGGCGGGCCTTGGTTCCGCCCCTATTGCGCACGCCGCGTCCAAAACGAAGGACCCGGTGAAGCAGGCTCTTTGGGGCATCTTCGAGGTTTTTGTTGATACGATTATAATCTGTACCTTGACCGGCCTTGTTATTTTGACAACCGGTCTATACCGGGGCGACGCTTCCGGCGCTGCGCTGGTCATTGCTTCTTTCTCTAAAACATTCGGAAGCTTTGGCGGAGTGTTTGTTTCTATCGCCATTTTGTGCTTTGCCGGTTCTACAATTCTGGGCTGGAGCTACTACGGCGAGCAGTGCCTGGGTTATATGACCAAGAACAACAAGAACGTCGGTATGGTTTACAAAGTGGTTTTCTGCCTTTTGGCGATAGTCGGGGCCACTGGAGGCCTGCACTTTATATGGGACGTAGCCGATACCCTGAACGGGCTTATGGCTATCCCGAACCTTATCGCGCTGGTTCTTTTGAGTAAAGTAATCTTTAGTTTAACGAAGAAATACCTGGAAACA
>JAIRRF010000245.1 GCA_031256115.1 Treponema sp. | reverse complement strand
GGCGGATTTCCAGCCGATTTGGAAATTGTTTTATTACCCCGGCTGAACGAATCATAGGCAAAGCCAAAAGGGCCTTTTCCGCGGACCGGGCATTAACAGTCAGGTAAGAGGAATGTTTTCCAATCCCTGCCAGGGCCAATACAGCCTTTTCGTCTATTCCGGAAATACCGGATATAGTAATTTTTGCAAAAGGCATACAGGGACCAAGACCAAAAAACCAAACCAGTTGGGCTCCAAGAATCAATACTATCACTGCCAGTAAAAATTTTAATTTTTTATTACCAATAGTTCGAGCAGTCTGATTCTCCGCAAATTCTTCATCGTACATATATCCGCTAGACATCAGGAACCTCCCTGGAATTATTAACCAAAAATCCGCACATAGCCAAAGTTGTCGCCAGGGAAGAACCTCCGGCGGAAAAAAACGGCAAAGGAATCCCGGTGGCGGGAAGAGCCCCCACAACTACCGCCACATTCAGCAATATCTGGGAAAGGATCATCGTTCCAAGGCCAAAACCTAAAAGACGTTTAAAGAGGTTCCGGCTTTTCAGTGCAGTGCGGTATACGGCAAAGGCAAAGAGTGCAAAGAGAATAAAAATAAGCAATACGGCAAAAAAACCCCCTTCCTCAGCAAAGGAAGCAAAAACAAAGTCCGAATGAATTTCCGGCACACTGGCTATCTTTCTGGTTCCCTGACCAATACCTTTTCCCCAAAAACCCCCGGAGCTGATTGTAGCTATGCTGACTTTTACCTGATACCCTGCCCCCTGGGGATCAAATTCGGGCCAAAGGAAACTGATAAAACGGCGCAGCCGGTGTTCCCTGGTTAACACAAAGAATACAGACAGGGGCAAAAAAATAAGCGCCGCCGCAAAGAAATAACGCAATTTTATTCCTGCCATATAAAAAATTACTAAAGCA
The DNA here is from genome assembly GCA_031256115.1 of Treponema sp. GTDB lineage: Bacteria > Spirochaetota > Spirochaetia > Treponematales > Breznakiellaceae > WRIV01. The sequence continues at coordinate 1,916 of JAIRRF010000245.1, read as the reverse complement.
TTAAAAAGTATAAAAAAGGCCGTAGAAAAATTGTTTTGTAAATAAATAAGGATGAAAAAAATCACCGTTACCATGGTCGGAGGAAGCACCCCCGCCGTAAATGAATCCAGCTTATCCGCTTTCTTGTCAAAAATATGCGCCAGATAGAAGGGAAGCACCAGTTTTACAAGCTCAGAAGGCTGATAGGTAGAAGAACCCAGCCTAATCCAGCGAGTTGCTCCGTTCTTAATTACCCCAATGCCGGGGACAAAGGTAAGCACACAGAGGATCATGGTGCCAATGACAATCGGGAATGTCCATTCCCTTATTAATTCAAAATTTGCCCGGGAGACCATAAAGAAAAGACCAAAACCAAAAAGCGCCAACACTGCCTGGCGGGAAATAAAATACAGACTGTTTCCAAAAAAACGGGCGGCAAAGGCATAGGAGGCCGAATAAAGCGTAACAAGGCCAATTCCCGTAAGGAGCAGAACCAAGGCAATCAGGAGATGATCCGCCTTTGTCTTTTGGCCAGGCCGTTCCATGGCAAGCTGTCCTTTCATTTATTTCCTATTGTATTTTTAATGTGGAAAGGGCAATCAGGGCAAACAGCCCCCCCAGAATCCAAAAACGGATTACCACTTTGGTTTCAACCCAGCCAGAAAGCTCAAAATGATGATGCAGGGGACTCATCTTAAAAATACGCCGTTTAAAGAGCTTAAAAGACAAGACCTGCAAAATTACCGATGCAGCTTCCAATACAAAAACTCCTCCGATTATCAGAATCAGGATTTCTTTTTTTATGATCAGGGAAACTACGGCAATGATTCCCCCCAGCGAGAGGGAACCCACATCCCCCATAAACACTTCCGCCGGATGGGAGTTAAACCACAGAAAACCTACACAGGCCCCAACCGCAGCAAAACAGAAAATGGCCAGCTCCCCGGCGCCTTCAATATAGGGAATACCCAGGTAAGCCGAAAAATCCGCCCGGCCCGTTAGGTAGCAAAGTATCCCCAGGGTCGTAAAGACCCAGATCAATAAACCCGCAGCCATACCGTCAAGGCCGTCCGTTAAATTTACCGCATTGGATTCGCCGACCAAAAGAAGTACCGCAAAAGGAATCCAGAAAGGCCCCAGATCAATGACGGGATTTTTGAAAAACGGAATATACAAATAACTGATTTCCGTTTCCCCTGAATAATAGAGTATCAGGGCTATTGCAAGACCAACCGCAATCTGTGCGCCGAACTTTATCCAGCCGCGAAGACCGTCCGCATTCTTTTTCATAATTTTTAAATAATCATCCACATAACCAATAATCCCGAATGCGGCAAGAGCGCCCAGACAGAGCCATACTTTAAAACTGCCGAAATCCTGCCAAAGAAGAACCGAAATAATAATAGAAAGAAGGATCATAACTCCGCCCATAGTCGGAGTTCCACCCTTAACCAGATGGGTTTGGGGGCCGTCATTCCGTATGGCCTGACCCACTTTAAGTTTTCGCAGATGTTCGATGATTCGCGGCCCCAAAAGAAAACACAAAAGCAAGGTGGTTAATGCCGCATAGGCGCTCCGGAAGGTAATGTACTGAAAAACATTAAGGGGAGTAAAAATCCGGACAAGGGGATAAAGGAATTCAAGAAACATCCTTTTCCTCCATAGATACAATACCGGACAGGGTTTCCAGGGCGCAGCCGCGGGAAGCTTTAAGCAGAATCAGATCTCCGTTCCGTACCTTCGTTCTTAGCCCGGAAGAAAGTTTTTCCATGCTGTCGGTATGAAAAAAAACTTTGTTTGTTTTTTCCAGAACTCCCGCTGCGGTTTCCATTTCCCTTCCATACAGAAAAATCATGTCCGCCCTTGATTCGCCAAGAAGTTCTCCGATTTTCCGGTGCTCTTCCTTTTCATGATCCCCCAATTCCAGCATGGAACCC
>JAIRRF010000242.1 GCA_031256115.1 Treponema sp. | reverse complement strand
AAGACGGGAAAAACTGCTGTTGGGATTGACCCTGTCTGCCGGTTTTAATCCGTTGGCAGCCAACCCCAAACCCGTACCAATAAGACTTATACCGTCAATCTCAGTCATGCTTAATCCTTCCCGCCATGGATGGCGGTGTCTCACATGCTTTAGCGTGGAGTTTTTGCCTTGCAAAAACTCCTAACTAAAAAATCTGCATGGAAGCAGATTTTTTAGGATTATCTCTTTAACGAAGTGGCGGTACCGAGCATATTGTCCGTTGTTTGTATGGTCCGGGAATTAAATTCATAGGCACGCTGGGCTATGATCAAATCCACCATTTCCCGGACTATGGCTACATTGGACATTTCCAGGGTCCGGTGAACTATCATTCCCATTCCCATTTCATTGGGACGTCCCGGAATAGGGTCCCCGGATGCATTGGTTATTTTAAAGAGATTCTCTCCCAAAGCGGTAAGACCCACGGGATTAGGGAAACGGTACAGTTCAATCTGGCCCACCGGAATAGGCTCATTCCCGTTGATCTCGGGAACCTTTACTTCCACCCTGCCGTCTTTGGTAACATTAATGGTTTCCGGCAGGAAATGTTCCGGCATGACAATATCCGGCAGCAGCCAATAACCCTGGCTGGTAACCATGCGGCCGTTCTCGTCAACTTTAAAATTACCGTTCCTGGTATAGGCATAGCTTCCGTCCTGAAGTTGGACCCTGAAAAAGCCCTCCCCGGCAATGGCCATGTCCGTGGGAACCTCAGTGGTTTGCAGAGCCCCCTGGCTAAAAACCCGCTGGGTGTCGGCCAGTTTTACCCCGTGGCCCATCTGGGTTCCCACGGGTACCACCGTTTCTTCCGTAGCCGGGGTTCCGGCGGTTCTGATAGTCTGGTAGATCAGATCCTCAAAATCGGCCCGCATTTTCCTGTACCCATGGGTGTTGACGTTGGCCAGATTGTTGGAAATAGTATCGATGTTGGCCTGCTGCCCAATCATTCCGGAAGCGCCTGTCCACAAACTTCTTACCATCTTTTCACCTCTTTAAATTGCCTTAGAAATTTACCTAAGAAATATAAAAATTATCCGAACTTTGCATATTGGTTGATCAGGGTTCCCAGCATGGCATCGTGGGTCTGGATTATCTTTTGGTTTGCTTCGTAGGAACGGTTTACTTCGATCATTTGAACCATTTCCACCACCGGATCCACATTGGCCGCTTCGTTAAAACCCTGGTAAACATTGGGACGATCATCCCCTTCCAGTTCGATGGGAGGGCCGGAAAACTCATCCGCCCGGTACAGACTTGAACCTTGTTTCTTTAAATACCGTTCCCGTTCAAAACCTACCAGTCTTAGGGTATCCAAAAGAACCACCTGTCCCCATTCGTTATGTTCCCTGCTTACCATGGTATCGGGATCATCCGCATATTCAGCGTTTATCCAGACATTCCCCTCTTTATCAACCTTAAAATTGTTTTGCTGCACCCTGATGGGACCTTCCTGGCCCAGTACGGGAAAGCCTTCTCTGGTTTCCAAAAAGCCTTCCTTGCCCCGGATAAAGCCGCCGTTCCGGGTATAGCGTTCACCGTAGGGAGTATGGATCACCAGAAAACCCTTTCCGTCAAGGGCCAGATCATAGTCGTTTTCCGTTTCCTTAAAGGCCCCCTGAGAAAAATCCACATACAATTCGTTCATTTCCACGCCCGTACCGAGTTTGCCGATGATGGGGGCCACGTCTCCGGAACCGAAGGGATGGCGGTAAACCCCGTCGTCGACTCTCCGGCGGATAAGCAGGTCCGGGTTAGTCTTAAAAACCGACTGTTCCCGTTTGTAGGAATCGGTATTTACATTGGAAAGATTGTTTGCTACAGAATCAAGCCGCCACTGCTGGGCCCGCATGCCGCTGGCCGCAGTATAGATGCCTTTGACCACTTCTTCACACTCCTGTTTTGTATATCGGCGATTACAAGAAGGGAATTTAGCATCATGTAAGGGCATTATTAAGTTCCAGTTTCAAAAATCTTCACAACGGCCTAAAGGGTTTTAAATTCATGTATTTTAAACTACCCTTTTATTAATGAACTACCTTGATTTGCCCGTTTACCAACACAAGAATCGTATTCTCTCTGCCCTGGAAGGAAACCAGGTTATTGTAGTAGAAAGCCCCACCGGGTCGGGAAAAACTACCCAGCTTCCGGTAATACTCCGCGAAGCGGGCTATGATAAAAACGGAATTATCGGCGTTACCCAGCCCCGGCGTATTGCCGCCCTTTCGGTAAGTGCATTTATCGCCCGGCAACTTGGTTTCAGCAATCCGGGGGATCCATGCCCGGTTGGTTACAAGATGCGCTTTGAAGACAGGACGGGAAACAATACCAAGATCAAGATCATGACCGACGGGATCCTATTACAGGAGATGAAACTGGATCCCTGGCTTTCCCGTTACGGGGTAATGATCATCGACGAAGCCCATGAACGAAGCCTTAATATCGACTTTATTCTGGGCCTTCTAAAACGGGTCCTGGAAGAACGGAAGGAATTTAAAATAATCGTTTCGTCGGCGACAATCAATGCCGAGGTGTTTTCAGAATATTTCGGCTCCGATGCATTAGGGCAATGCCCTGTAGTTAAAATTGAAGCCCAAATGTTTCCGGTTACCCTGATTTACGATCCACCCATTGCGCCGCATTTTGCGCCGCCTCTTGCGTCACCTCTTGCGACCCCGGCAGAAAGAAATTGGAAAGAAAACCGTAGCGGTGGAAACCTGAATGCGGAATTACTGCAAATAAAAATCGCAGCCATTGTTGAACGATTCATCGGTGAAAAGCGCTCCGGCGACATCTTAATCTTCCTTCCCGGAGAAAAGGTGATTAAGGACTGCATGGAAAAACTTGTTTTTAGTTCTGTTGGCAAGTATCTTCATGTGCTTCCCCTCTACGGCAGGCTTGGTAAGGAAGAACAGGAAAGGGTTTTTGAAGATCCCCCCAAGGGAAAAGCAAAGGTGGTTATTGCCACCAATATTGCTGAAACTTCCATAACTATTGACGGGATTACCGCAGTTATTGATTCAGGTCTTTCCAAACTTAACTATTATAACCCCCGGACATTTATTTCCAGCCTGTTGGAATCCCCTGTTTCCAAGGCATCGGCTAACCAGCGCAAGGGCCGGGCGGGACGAACCAGGGAGGGAAGCTGTTACCGCCTCTATACCCGCAAGGACTTTGAAACCCGCCCTCTCTTTACAACCGAAGAAATTTACCGCACGGACCTCTCCGAGGTGGTCCTCCGCATGGCGGATCTTGGGATCACCGGTTTTGAGGAATTTGACTTTATCTCCCC
>JAIRRF010000232.1 GCA_031256115.1 Treponema sp. | reverse complement strand
CAAGGAGCTGGCTTCACTGGAAATTGAAGGCCTGGCAGAACCGGAAGAATTAATTCAATCCCAGCCAAGAATGTTGTTATTTTCGTCCTATACCGTCAGACAGGGTGAAGTAGTAGGAGAAATAGCTAAAAAATTCGGCCTGTCCATTAGTACCATTGCTTCTGTAAACAATATAAAAAATACCCGGACTCTGCCGGTAGGTAAAGTTCTTCGAATTCCCAACCAGGATGGAGTTTTTTACGGTGTAAAAAAAGGCGATACATTAATTACTATTGCCGAAAAGCACAAAGCGGATATTTCAAAAATTGTGGTTGTAAACGAGCTTTTTTCTAACGACGTCAACCCCAATAACACCCTTTTTATTCCCGGCGCTACTGCCCCCTGGGAAGATGAAGTAATCATTGTCCGGGTAGCCGCACGACCGCCGCCGGTACAAGCTGTTATTATTTCCGAAAAAATCTTTGACTGGCCAGTCCGGGGTAAAATTACTTCTTTTTACGGAAACCGCCGTAGTCCTTTTGCCAGGGGATATTCTTTTCATGACGGATTGGATATTGCCGTTCCCACCGGAACACCCATCAGGGCTGCCATGGAAGGCCGGGTTGAATCGATGGGTTATGATAATATTTACGGCAACTTTGTTATCGTCCGTCATGCCGAGGGTTATAAAACCCTTTACGGCCACCTGGACTCCAGTGATGTCAGAAGCGGCGCTTTTGTTGACATTAGTTCTGTGATTGGCTATGCAGGCAGCACCGGCCAAAGTACCGGTTCGCATCTTCATTTTACGGTATATAAAAACGGTTCATCTATTAATCCCCGGACAGTTCTTAAATGATCTACCGATTTTAGTTACAGTCTCTTCTTAACCAGTCTGAAAGACCAGTATACAATATTTAAAAAAATTCCCATAAAAAAAGTAACTCCCCAGGTAGTTTGATGTTCAAAGGGATTAGTGATCCGGTCCCCAATATCGGTAAGTACCTCCGATGTCCGGGTAAACAGATCCCAGGTATTATACCTGAGGTAGCGGCCTATATAGATACCAAAACTTCCAACAAAAAGCAGGAACCCCGAAAAGAAAGTAACTACAGGGGCCGGTAGTTTGCGCCCCAGAATTCGCTCTATATCCCAAAGACTGAAAAAACCAAAGAGCAAACCTGTCCACACATAGGAAAGGATCATCAAAGTGTCGTACCAAATAGGCATACTTCTCTTTAGCCGCAGGTAAAAAAGATTGGTAACTATGTAAGGGGCGTTGGGAAAGAAAAGAAGCCAAAAAATCAAAAGAGCGGCGATGCTAAGGATCGAATGTTGAATTTTAGGCTTTATAAATGAAATGCTTGTCAGTGCCCAGGGCACAAATGCCAGAAACAGGTTCCAGTTTAATGTAACAAAAAAATCCCAGGTTCCTAAATAAAGCCGCCGTATTATCGTGGTACAAAGGCAAAACAAAGACAAAATAGCCATAAAGGCAGTTTCGTCAAGTCTGTCTGTATCCCTCAAGGTTTTAATCATTTCTTTCCGCTCTTCCCCATTTGTCTTTTTGGTTCCCGCCCACAAGCATGTTGACGGGATACTTCGTAAAGCAGTATTCCGGCGGCTACCGATACATTTAGGGAATCAATGCGGCCCCGGCATGGTATAGCGGCAATGCTGTCGCAGCGTTCCCGGAGAAGCCGGGTAAGACCCGCTTCGCCGCCCATGACCAGGGCAATACGGCCCCGTAAATCCAAATCATAGACTTTTTGGCCTTCCATGCCGGCGCCGTAGACCCAGAAATTCATTTCTTTCAGTAATTCTACTGCCCGTACTAGGTTAGCTTCCTCTGCGGCAGCTACCCAGGCGCTGGCTCCGGCAGAAGTCTGGGCAATAATGGGGGCGTTTTTTGCATTCCGGCGGCGTCGGCTTATAACCAAATCCACGGCAAATTGATCACAGGATCGGAGTATGGCACCATAATTATGCGGATCGGTAATTTCGTCAAGAATTAACACCAGAGCATTGGGACGGTTTTCCAAACCGGTAAGAAAACTTTCCAGGCTTGTGCAGCCGGAAGCTTTGATAGCCGCCGTTTCCAGAATTATGCCCCGATGGTCTGGAGCAAGCCTGTCCAGATCGGCAGTTCCAACCCGGTCTACCCTGATTTTATACGCTGCTGCCAGGTCCACTAGCTTCCGGGCCCGGGGCCCAGGTTTTGCCGCCAGCAGGGGTCCGCAAGAAAGTCCCGACTTAATCCGCTCTTCTATGGCATGAAAACCTGATAAATAAGCCATTTAGCAATAATAACCAAATATCAGTATTAAATCCAGCGAAGCGGTGGGCCAGGAGTCGCATTGATCTTATGGCCGGGGTTCTGTGTTTTCTTCACCCAGGACAGACTTAACCCGTTTTATTAATGCATCGGGAATAAAGGGTTTTACAATGTATCCTTCGGCTTCAAAGGCCATAGCCTGATCGATAAACTGCGGATTGGCGTGGCTGGTAACAAAAATAACCGGAATATTTTTTAGTTCAGGGCTTTTTTTTAGAAGACCGACAAATTCAAGCCCGGAAATTTCGGGCATTTCTATATCAAGCAGGATAAGATCTACTTTTATCTGTTTTAACATTTCCAAAGCAAGATTTGCCGACTTGGCTAAACGAACATCATATTGATGTTGAAGGATGGTCCGGATTGTGGTCAGGCTTACTGCCATATCATCTACCGCCAGAATCACTCTTTTTTCTTCTGTTTCTCCCATAGAATCAGTATAGTATTTTGCATTATACTTGTGCAAGTCCCATGTTTTATTTCAGTACAAGAAACAAAGGAGAGTCCTTTTCTTTTACCCAGGCAGCATTAACCGGCCTGGCTCCGGATGGCGGTCTTTTTATTCCTCAGGCCATTCCGGTTTATCGGAATGCCGTAAAAAACTCTCTTGGAACCATGTCTTTTCAGGAAATTGCCTTTGAAACCATTCTGCCCTATGTGGAAGGGGAAATTCCTGACCCAGTCCTGGAAGATTTATGCGCCGGGGCTTTTCCCTTTGCCGCCCCACTGGTCCAGATACACCCTGAAACCAGCAAAGCGGAACCTACAGTTCCGCTGGTACTGGAGCTGTTCCATGGCCCTACCGCTGCTTTTAAGGATTTTGGCGCCCGTTTTATGGCCAGAACCTTTTCCTGGCTTCGGCGGGGGGAGGATAAGCCCCTCAGCATCCTTGTAGCCACTTCCGGGGATACCGGCGGCGCTGTGGCAGACGGTTTTTTTGGGATTCAAGGCATTTCCGTCACCATCCTTTATCCAAAGGGCAGAATTTCCGAACTTCAGGAAAAACAAATTGCCGGTCGTTCTTCCCTAAATGGAATAGAGAGTAATATCCACGCCCTGGCTGTAGAAGGAAGTTTTGATGATTGTCAGGCCCTGGTTAAGGACGCCTTCGGCGACCCAGCTTTGCAAAAAAATCTGGTCCTTTCCTCGGCTAATTCCATTAACATTTCCCGGCTAATTCCCCAGACAGTGTATTATGCCGCCGCCGCCGGAAAGGCTCCTGCTGTCACAGGGGGAAGTTCCAGCCCTATAACTTTCTGCGTACCCAGCGGCAATTTCGGGAATCTAACCGCGGGACTTTATGCCCTGTCCATGGGGACTCCTATCGCAGGTTTCATTGCCGCCACCAACATCAATAAAACTGTACCGGATTATCTGGAGAGCGGTGAATATAAAATTCGTGAGTCCCAGGCGACTGTTTCCAATGCCATGGATGTGGGGGCTCCCAGTAATTTTGAGCGGATGGCCGCCCATTGGAATCTTGACCAGCTAAGACGAATGATCCGGGGTGTTTCAATTACCGATGATGAGACCCGGCAAACGATAAAGGATGTATATAAAAGCTACGGTTATTATCTTGATCCGCACGGGGCGGTGGGTTGGAGAGGAGCCATAAAGGTTAATGCTTCTCCAACCGCGGTACTGGCGACTGCTCATCCGTCTAAATTTACCGAATTAGTAGAAAAACTTACCGGGCCGGTACCGGT
>JAIRRF010000194.1 GCA_031256115.1 Treponema sp. | reverse complement strand
AGGTTCCGGAAGGAAAGGTAACGGGGATCCTTGCGGTACCCTGTGAGGATCGATAAATTTCGGCCCCGTTGCTTGGAAACAAAGGAACAGCCATAACTTACCCCGGCGGAGACACCTATGATATAGGGAAAACTGATTCCTCCGTCCAGGAATGCGTCCATAACTCCGGCGGTATAATTCCCCCGTAGTCCGCCTCCCTCCAGGATTAATGCTGTGCGGTTCATAGGCTTGCAGAATTTAATGAATAAAATTGGTCCTTACCCGCTTTGTGATTGGAACCGGGTACGGAACATTATTTTTCCCTGCTTCCAGGGTTTTTAGGAGCCAGGCCATGTTCCGGCCCTGGGTTTCCATAATTTGAAGTCCTTCCAGGTCTTCCGATACTTCTTCCTGGTTCATTCCATGGATAACGTCCCAATAAATCCCGGGGGTAATTATCATCTGGGTAAGGTTAAAATAATTATTTAATTGATGAAAGGCTGCAATGCCTCCGGTCCTTCGCAGAGAGACAACGGCGGCGCCAACTTTGTACTGCATAACCGGGCCCGGAAAAAAGAGGCGATCCAGAAAACTTTTAAATGTGCCGGCTACTCCACCATAATACACCGGAGTCCCCAGAATAACTCCGTCTGCTGCCTGTATTTTTTCAAAAGCTTCATTTACAGGATCGCCGGATATTATGCATTGTTTTATTTCTCTGCATTTCTGGCAATGCATGCATCCATGGATATTTTTATCGCCCACATGAATTGTTTCCACAGAAATTCCTTCTTTGGATAGTTCTTCGGTCATTACAGAAATCCCTTTAGCTACAACTCCTTCATAATGGGGACTTCCATTAAATGCAATAACTTTCATGTTCTGCTCCCTGTATTGACTTTCTGCTAAATTTTAATTTAAAGTTAGTATAGCATGAAGCGTTTCTTACTGCCAACTGTGCTGATCATTCTTATTGCTGGTTTAATCTCTTCGCAGGAACCTGCAGAGCCTGGGCAGAATCTGTTTCAGGTTAACCCCTCTACTCAAACCCAGGCGCCTGCTCAACCCCATGTACCGGCCCAGACAACTCCAACACCAGCTCCGGCAATGCAGAACACCCAACCGTCCCAGACTAATCCGCCGACAGGACAACGTCGGGCCGATGCATTGCAGAATTACCGTATTGGACGGGATCTGGAATCCAGAAATCGCTTCGAAGAAGCAAATATTTATTACAACGAAGCGGTACGAATCTGTATGGAAGAGCTGAACAGAAACAGTTCAAATATGGATTCCTATGCGGTCCTTACCTGGACGCTTTTACGGCAGCGGCGTTATGCCGAGGTAATCAACTGGGGTGACAGAGCTTTGCGGATCAATGCCAATGATTATCGAATTATAGAAACCATGGGCGAGGCTTATTTTTTTCTGAACAATTATGAACATTCCCTTATCATGATGCAGCGTTATGCGGCATATATGCCCCGAGGTGATCGGGCATCCACGGTGTTTTTCTTTATGGGCGAGATCTACCGTAATCAAAGGAAGTACCTTCATGCGGATATTGCATACACCACTGCGGTAACTTTGGAGGGTAATGTATTCTTGTGGTGGCTGAGACTTGGCATGGTCCGGGAAGCCGCCGGAGAATATGCTTCTGCCATTGAAGCATATGAAAGATCCCTGATCCTTAATCCCAATAACCGGGAAACCACCGATGCCCTTGAGAGAACCAGACGGCTTCTTGCGGCGGCCCCGCGGTAACTTAAGAACAAATTGCCGGTTTGCACAGTAAACCGGATTGACACGGTATACTCAACCGAGCCCGATAGGGAGAAGGTTCCCCTCTTGATGTCGCGTTACCTAACCCCTTGTAAAAAATATGCCGGCGGTTCCCATGCCCGGGAGCCGTAACCTCCGGATTGAATCCAGGCGGATGGTATGGACCGATCCATTAAATACCGGTACACATAATTATCCCGTTCCAGACATTGTTCCAGAGTCAGGTTAAGCAGATTACTGGAAGGAAGTTCATCATGTTCGTAAGTGTCGGCCCCGTCCACCACCATAACTAAATCAGGTTTTACATTGTTTTGTTTGTTAAGATAAAGAGCCGCACTTAACCGTTCCAGTTCCCTGATACCTTGAGCGAGCCGCAACGTGTATTCTTTTTCTTCTCCCGATTCAATTCCAATGTCGATGTCCGATGAAATATTCGGCGCCCGATCTTTGGCGGAAACTCTAAGATTTTCAGTATCCAATGGCCAGCCCCTGGCCATGTGGATCGACAAGGTAAGGATGCAGGGTTTTTCCTTAGCTGTTCCGTCCTGTACAGGTTTTTCATGTGATATTGCCGGAATCAAAAGTTCTTCCCGTTGGCGGGCAAAACTGATAAGCTCTGCGGTACCATCTCCTTTGTGGACATCCAGATCGATAATCCAAATCAGCCGAAGCGGTTTTTCATTAAGAATTTTAACGGCAGCAATGGCAATATCATTAACCAGACAAAAACCGGAACCAGAGTCAAATCGGGCATGGTGCATACCTCCTCCCAGGTAGTAACAGAAACCCGGCCCCTCTGCCAGAGCAAGACAACAGGCAAGCCAAGTTCCGCTAACCTGGACAAGGATTGTTTGAAACAATTCCGAGAGAGGTTTTTTCGCCCGCTGTGGTTCATAACGGTTTGGACAGCCATGGGAATCAATTAATTCATAGGTTGTAAACATAGCTGTTTTAAGCCTATTTTTCTGCGAACTGCCGCCGTATAATGATGCAATAAATTCCTTGCAGTGAATGCGCTCCAGATCTTCTCTGGTAGTTAGCATATTATTGGATCCCGAATGTACAAGGGCATCGGTAATGCTGAATACCGGGCCCGGATAAGGCATGGTATCTCCCCTGGCGCTGGGAACATAGTTTTTGCCTAAAGATTCCAAAATTCTCTTTCCCCGGTCAGGAGCGATAGGGAGCATGATTCCGTATTCCTGAAAATCCATGATGAGAGCCGGATCATAGAGTATCAACAAAACCTCCAAAGACAATGATGGGGATTTAAGGAAACCTGTTGGGCTCCAGGGAGACTGCAAGCCCTGCAGGCTCCTGGTCCAGTATACAAATTATTTCTGGCAGAATGAACCTCCCCGCGGCAAGCCGCGAGGTATATTTAAGCGTTGCAGGGTATGAAGGGAGGTTCGTTCGATAGGAAGTTTAATATACTGTCTGGTTTAATACTAAATACTTCTATGTTATGCTTTACTTGAGCCGCGGCAAGCCGCGGGGTATTAAACCAGACTTTCGAATAAACTCCGTATATGTGTACCTTCGTTATATTGATGGGACCAAAACATTCAGGTAAAACCAGTACCGGCAGGGAACTGGCAAAGCTGTTAAAGTACATTTTTTTTGATTTGGACGTGCTTATTGAAGAACGGACTGGTCAAAGCCCAAGGGATCTTTACAATGCCGGTCCGGAACTATTCAGGCGGGAAGAAGAAGCCGCTTTGGCGTCCCTGTTCAATAAAAAATCTGACTGCCCCGGAATTATCCTTGCCTTAGGGGGCGGTATTATCGACAATTCCGGCGCCATGGATCTGATAAAAAAGGAAATGACTGTCTTTGAAAAATATTGTACTCTTTATTTGGAGCTTTCCGCTGAAACCGCCTGGCAGCGTATTACCGACCAGGTGGAACTTCCTCTATTTCTTACAGCAGAAACACCGGCGGAATCCAAAGAAAAACACCGTCAGCTCCATGAAAGACGAGCGAAGGGTTATAAAAAAATCGCCATGTATAGTATTCAATCAGAAGGAAAAACCGCTGTGGAATTGGCATCTGAGATAGCAGCAAAGCTATGAAACTATTTAATGAAATGGGTATCGGTGAGGCCGCCGGTATTCGTTATGTCCTCATGGATATTGACGATACCCTTACTACCGGAGGGAAGCTTTCTGCTCCGGCTTATACCGCCCTGTGGCGGCTTCATGAAGCAGGACTAAAAGTGATTCCTATCACTGGCCGGCCTGCGGGCTGGTGTGATTTAATCGCCCGGGAATGGCCCGTGGATGCTGTGGTAGGCGAAAATGGCGCC
>JAIRRF010000192.1 GCA_031256115.1 Treponema sp. | reverse complement strand
ATTCACAAGCTGCTGAGGTATTTGCACAGTAAAAGTTGAACCTTTGTCAGGCTCACTATTAACAACAATATTACCATTCATTAAAAGCAATAAATTTTGTGTTATTCCCATACCAAGTCCGGTGCCTTCAGTGGTCCGGTTAGCTTCTACATTAAAGCGGATATAGTCGTCGAACAGTTTACTGATCTGTTCAGCCGTCATACCCTGCCCGGTATCCTGTACCCGGAAAATAAGGGTTACATCCTTTTCGCCGCCGCTCATCAGATCGCTTTCCTCACCGCCTTCCGCACGACTATCAGCCGAAACCGACAGTAATACCTCGCCCTTCTGCGTATATTTTGCGGCGTTCGAGAGCAGGTTGTTCAAAATCTGCTTAATACGAAGTTCATCACCTATCACTGCAGACGGTACACTTTCGTCTACCTGAAGGATAAATTTGACCGGTTTACTTTCGAATCGCATCATGTTAAGCTGTACAACATCGTTTATCAGGCTCGCAATGCTGTATTCGGCCAGGATCAATTCCAGCTTGCCGGCTTCAATTTTGGACAGATCAAGTATATCGTTAATGATGTGAAGAAGCATTTCACCGGAACTGTAAACTTTATATAATGCTTCTTTTATATCAGGCTCCAGCGCTTCTTTTTGCAGCAGGATTTCCGTAATACCTAAAATCGCATTCATAGGTGAGCGTATTTCGTGGCTCATGTTGGCCAAAAATGTAGATTTGGTATGGTTGGCATTCCTGGCGGTTTGCAGCGCATCTTTCAAATCCTGGTGAAGTCTGACTGTTTCGGTTACATTGTCAGTACTGCCCACAATGCCGATTATTTTTCCTTCGCTGTTGTACATTGGTGTTGTGATGGAATTGTATGTCCTATCATCAATTTCGCTCATCCATATTTGAGGGCCTTCGCTGAAGGTTTTCTCGATATTTTCGATGATTTTTAGATTAAGCTGCCATTTTTCCGGCAGGGCATCTTTAAGTTCCTTCCCTTCTAAATACGCCGGCTCTATACCGAGGGTTTTCAAATACTTGCCATTAAAAGTAGTTACTACCCCGCTTGTGTTAACACTCCAGATTACTCCCTTATAATGACTGATAACAGTTTCCAGTTTGGCAAGGTTTAGTTGATTTATTCTGTTTAACCCTTCTATGGTACGGAGTTGATTTATTATTTGAAGCTGATACTTAATTCTTAATTTAACTGACATTTGGTAGAAGGGCTTGCCTATATAATCTACAGCACCAAGAGCCAGGCCCTTTTCTTCAGCTTCGTTACTGTCAAGCCCTGTAATGAAAATAACAGGAATATTTTTTGTTTTATCGGACCCTTTTAGTGCGGCAAGTACCTCATACCCGTCCATATCGGGCATGATTATATCCAGCAAAATAAGATCGGGTAAATAGTTTTCAGCTTTTTCAAAGGCGGATGTTCCGTTTTTTGCCGTATAAATGTCGTACTCTGATAATATGTGAGATAAAGCAATAAGATTTGAGCTGTCATCGTCAACAATTAACAGACTATTTTTTTTTGCTATATCCATTTTGCTTAATTCTTTCATATTATTAAGCTTATTAAGCCCATTTTTTCTTCATTTCAGCAAGGATTTCTGATGCCGTATCAAAATTAAATTGTTCCATCTGCACAATGAGTTTTTCGCTTCCCGGCAGGTTGCGAATGCGGTCCATTAATTTCAGACATTCAGGATTACCACTTTCAAGCAAAGGTTCCAGTTCTTCAATCAAGGTTTGAATTTCTTCCGCATTAATGACTTCGGCCGAAAAGTCACCGGCAATTGCCATCAGAGACGCTGCCAGGGGTGTTAAATCTTTAAGTACAGCATTCAACTCGGTTTCCAAAACGTTCATTTCCGCCGGGCTAACAAGATTTTTTTCGTTCTTCAGCAAGTCTTCAACATCTCCGGCGGCTTTTTGCAAGCCCGTTTTCCCAAGTTGTCCTGCATTGCTTTTTAAACTGTGTACCAGCCTGTGTGCCAGCTTAATATCCCCGTCGCCAATGGCCCTGGTTATTTCTTCGTATTTGGTTTTATTTTCCTTTACAAAACGTTGTACCAGTTTTTCTCGCAATTGTTCATCGTTCTCTGTACTCTTGGTTTTTTCCACAGATGTTATATTTACCGGCACAAGGTGCCTTAAGAGGCATCTCCACAACTCCTGGGATGTAAAAGGCTTGCCTACACAGTCAGACATTCCGATTGCAAGATAATGTTCCCTGTCCTCGGACATTATGTTGGCCGTCATCGCAATAATAGGCGTCCCGGTATTCAATTTTATTATTTCCGCTGCGGCTTCCAGTCCGTCCATTACAGGCATATGGATATCCATGAAAATCAGGTCAAAGCGGCTTTTGCCGTGCCTTTCGCCGCTTTGCAAATGATCTTTGGTCATCCGCTGCCTGACCGCATCTACTCCTTCCCTGCCGTTTTCCGCTACAAAGGTTTTGAGTCCCACCCGGGCTAAATGTTCACAAATAATTTGCTGATTCATTTTGTTATCTTCGCAGAGCAGGATATCTCCGTCAAAAACAGGTTTGTCAATTTGTTTGATTTTTACGGGCCGTTCTTGCCCGGGCCCCGCGTCTATTGTTTTAAAAGTCAAGTCAAAACTGAATTTACTGCCCAGGCCGGGGGCGCTTTCAACGGAAAGACTGCCGCCCATTAATTCAATAATATTTTTTGTTATGGTAAGACCTAAGCCCGTGCCGCCGTATATGCGTGTCGTACCTGATTCCGCCTGCATAAAAGGTTCAAATATTTTTGCGATTTGCCCGTCGGTCATGCCGATACCGCTGTCTTTTATCTCAAAACCTATGGTTATGTCGCCGGATGGCGTGCTGCCCGGCGTGCTGTTTTGCTCTCCACTAACCGTGGCTGCCATTTTAACAGTACCGGCATTAGTGAATTTTACGGCATTGGAAAGAATATTGATTATCACCTGGCGCAGCCTGGTGGGATCGCCAATTAGTTTCCTGCCAATGGAGGGCTCAGCATAAAAATACAAGTCAATGCCCTTTTCCTCGGCTTTCGGCGTGATTAGTGTCCGGCAGGCAACAAATAGTTCATGCAGATCAAAAGGAATATTTTCCAGTTCCATTTTCCCTGATTCAATTTTGGATATATCCAGGATATCATTGATTATCTGTAATAACCATTCCGAGTTCTCCAGAATTTTTTCAAGGTATTCCCTTGTTCTTTGGGA
>JAIRRF010000142.1 GCA_031256115.1 Treponema sp. | reverse complement strand
CAGAGCTCCGGCAGCTGCGGTAAACGATGGTATAGGAAACTGGGCTCCCAGGCGTCCATCGGTTAAAGCATAATGTCCCATGATCGAATTAAAATCGTTAAGATTAAGCAGGGGTTTGTGAATATCCTCCGGCCAGGTTTCGGAACTTCCCGTCTGGGTGCTAAAAAATACTGTCTGCACTACCCGGCCGTACTTTTTTCCAGCCTGGGCAAAGGCATCATCATCGGCATGATCCGAAAGTCCCTGAAGAGCCGCCATTGCGGTCATATAATTTGCCAAGGTACGACGCTGATCTTCGCCGGGAGAAGTCCTTTGCCCACCGGGCAGCCCACCGGGCGGCCCTGCAGGCGTAAACTGCATGGCTGTTATACTTTCCCTGAGATCTTCCAATGCCTGAACAGCGGTATCAATAATTACATCCTGATCGGCACTGCGATATATGGAAGGTTCGGAAAAGAGTACGTCAAAAGCTACCGATTTGGCGCCTCCAAGATTCATATAATCAACAATTTCAGCATAGGCCTTGCGAGGCCAGGGCCAGCCCCAGCCCCGTTCCCGGTTTGCCCAGTCAATGCTGGGCTGATCCAACAGGATCACCATAATATCGTCAGAAGGTTTATAGGTATCAGCAAAGAGTTTTACCCGGAAATCATAGGCCTTGTATTCAAGATTATCGAAGATGTGGAAAAAATGCATTGTCCCAAGGCCTATAAACAAAAGGGTGCCAATCAATACGGCGGTTTTGATTTTTTTATTCTTTGCCATACACTACATTATTTCCTTTTACCGTGGAACAGTGTTGTAGCGGCTGGTACGGTAAGAACGGGTATCTGCCACGGTATATTTCCCGATATTCCTGTTCACATTGGTGATCCGTGCATCCGGGGTTGGATGGGTTTTCCCAAAGCCCTGACTGCTCTGTTGTCTTTGCTTCAATGTTTGAAGCATCTCGAGGATCCCTGAAGGCTGGTATCCGGCAGAAGCCAAAAGAGACAGGGCAGTTGCATCAGCCTCCAATTCCTGGGATGATGAAAATCCGTTTACAACCAGAGTAGTTATCATCTCGTTAACAGAATCTCCCATAACACTGGTTAACTCCTTTATATCGGCGCTGCTGGTACCAGCCCCTATACCCGCCAGAACTCCGGAAACCGCCGCATTTGCATACCGGGCATTGCGGATGGAAGTAAGGGCATGCTGCAGTTGGATATGGGCTATTTCATGGGCGATTACCGAGGCCAGGGCGTCTTCGTTGGAAGCGCAGGCTATAAGCCCCCGGGTAACAAAGATATGCCCGCCGGGAGTGGCAAAGGCATTAATCTCATTAGTATCCAAAATAGCCACATGGTAACCATTGTAAATATCCGGCCTGGGTGAATTGATTACAATAGTATTGCAAATTCTGTTCAGATAGTTCTGCAGCGCCGCATTTCTGTATATTGGGTAAGTACCAGTAATATTTGCCGCCACCGCCCGGCCTATATAGTACTCGTTCTCCGGTGTCAGGGAATCCGCCGCTTTTTTGGATTCGGCAAAGGTTGCCAATCCTGTCCCTACAGCTCCGATGATTCTTGCTGTATCCTTGTCAACTCCCGCAGCTTCGGCAATTTCCCCCAGCGATTCACAGGTAAGAAGACTTAATAAAAAAACTGCGGTACATAAAAAAATGATTGTTTTTTTCATCTAATCTCCCTTGGCCAGGCGGCCTTCCTCTATAAAAGCAAGCAAATCCTTTTCGTCGATGATAATCTTTTCCATATCATCCACAGCGGCATAATTTATCTTTCCCCCGCCTTTCTTGTATTCCGACTCTACTTCCGGGGAAAACCCTTTTCCAGCCAGGGCAATTTCCCGGGCCGATGCACTGGCGGTGCTTCCCTGGGGGGCCATGCGTTTGGTGGTCAGGCTGGCGTATGCAATCCATCCGGTTCTATTGCCTACGGTTGTCCGAACCTGTACCCATTTTCCGCTTACCGCCAGGACCCTGACCTCGTCGGTATACTTTACCGTTCCGGTAGTAGATGCGAAAAACCCGGTGGAAGATTTAAGGTTGGCTGAATTTACATTCACATAAAGCGTGTCCCCTACCCTCTGGGCAAAAACTCCAAAAGCGCATAAACAAAACAACGTGGCAAAAATTATTTTTTTCATACAACACCTCTGCTTTCTAAATTGTTTCTGCATATCTACTTACTATAATACATAATGGGTAAAAAAATTACGATAGACCGGGAATTTTATTTTATGTGTCATTTTGACACACAAAAATGTCAAGATTACCGAAAAGAAAATCCGCCAGATAACAGTTGAAGTAATTGTTGGTACCGGAACAACCACTTTGATTATTAATTTGAGTATGTTGGGAAATCCAAGCGTTTCGAGATAACGATTATTTACCGTTGTGGACAGCACATGACTCCCAGCAATGCGCCAATAGCCTTTTCTGGTATTTGCCCACTGCCATGCCATGTTTGGGGATGCTCCTAACCGAATCAGGTTTTCATATCGCGTTCGTATCCGTTTCCGGCCCGTCATGGCTTTCAGCCGTTCCTTGTGTATATTCCAGAAGAAAAGCTCCATGTGTCCAGCAATTTAGCTCCACATGTCCATGAAAATAGATCTGTCCTTCCAAAGAGGAGATCCACCTGGATTGACTTTACATAAAAACAGAAGGTATTGTTTTATTATTACTCACGCGGAGACGCAGAGAGCAGCTTGTAATTTGAAATTTTAGTGCATTCTTCTTGCCTTTTTCTTAAAAAATATAAGAAAAAGGAACATGAAGGATGCTTTTCGATATCAAATTCAGCGTTTTTCTCTTCGATCTCTGCGCCTCTGCGAGAGATAAAATACAGAAATAGTTTTCCTACAAACTCCAGCGAACTCTGCGAGAAAAAATAAAATAGTGTTCATGCAATGGTGCCTCTCGCATGAATAGTGTCAAACAGTACACGCAAAGGTGACAGGCACTGAATTTCCATAGTGCCATGTAAAGACAAAGATTACATCATCGTTACTTTTTCCCTGTTCATTGATCCTTTACCTTCATGATGCGTATTTTTGCTGAATGCTCAACCTGAAACCAAGGTTGTCAAGAACTTTAATCACGGTAAAAAAATACGGATTCCCGTCCGGGGAAAAAGATTTGTACAAACCGGCTCGGTCAAGGTTAAGCTCTTTAGCGATCAGGGCCATACCCTTTGAACGGGCAATATGTCCTATGGTTTCAAGAAGAAACTCCGGATCGTTTTCTTCCAGAGCGCCTTCAAGAAACGCCATTACATCTTTTCGGGTTCTGATGTATTCAGCAGGGTCATACTCACTGGTTTTCATTGTCTGCCTCCACTTCGCGCGCTAATTCTTTTGCCCTGGCAATATCTGCTTGTTGGCCAGATTTATTTCCGCCGCAAAGCAAAATAATGATTTCTTTCCCAGTATCCAGGTAATATACACGGTAACCGGGACCATAGTCGATTCGCATTTCATAACAGCTTTCGCCTTATGTATACGGAACCGGGCCCGGCTATCGCGCAATTTTTTAAGCCATTGGTCAAATACTTGCGTTCTTCTTATTTTCACAATTAGAGTGTAGATTGTAGTCAACAAAATGTCAAAGGAAATATAATTATTTTTTATAAGGAATAATTAGGAGTGAGGAATCAGGAATACCAAGAAAGGCACAAATCTTCTAATTCCT
>JAIRRF010000096.1 GCA_031256115.1 Treponema sp. | reverse complement strand
ACAGAACTCCTTTTTTATTTCAGGGAACGGCGTTTGTCCGTTAAAGATTGCAGTGCCTTAACTTCAGGTCTGGTTCTTGCCTTGTTTCTTCCCAACCATCTTAATCCCCTGTTTGCTTTTTTTGGGGGAGTTTTTTCAATGGCAGTGATAAAACACAGTTTCGGCGGCCTGGGATCCAATTGGGTAAACCCCGCCGCCGGGGCATGGCTTTTTATCCGTTCCGCCTGGCCTGCGGCATTTAACCATGGTTTGGAAGGCGGACATCTGCAGCAGCTTACTGCCGCAGTAGAAAACGGCTTTAGAGACGGCCTGGGTTCGCCCATGAACATTTTAAAAATTAACGGTTGGTTTAGTACGCCCCTGGATTCCAGACTGGCAAATGTTCTTGGCCAAACTGTCTCTTCAATAACCGGTACTTCCCTTTCTTCTCAGGGTTACCTTAGTTTGTTTTCCTCCGGCGGGCCGGGGATTATTGCGGACCGCGGGATGTTGTTCCTTCTTCTGGGGACAGTTCTGATTGCCGCTTCCCAGTGTTTCCGGTTTTGGGTACCGGCAGCGTTTATTGGCATCTATGCTCTTTTTATATGGATCTTCGGCGCCCTGCCTTTTGGCGGCCCCCTAAAAGAAGGAGATATTATCTTTGCCCTGCTGAGCGGAGGTACTTTGGCGGCGGCCTTTATCCTTGTTACCGATCCGGCAACGGGTCCTAAAACTGCACCGGGTTATGTGGTATTTGCTTTCCTTTTTGCCTTTTTTACTTTTCTGTTTAGATATCCGGGTCTCGATCCTTATGGCGCAGTAACGGCTGTTTTTTTGGTAAACTCTTTGGTTCCCCTTATCCGATGGGTCGAAAACAAATCTTATTATGAAAAAAGAAGGCAGCCGTGATTGAGAAAATAAATACACTTTTTAAAAAAGCGCGGCTCCCCTCCGGACTCCATTCTCTTCCGATCAACAAAAGTATCCTTATTTTCTTTGCCTGGATTGGAGCAGCGCTTTTGATGGGGGGGCTCCTGTGGTATTTTACCGGTTCCTATCGTATCAGACTTTTAACGGAAAAGGTTAATAAAACCCTGGAGATTACCGGCGGATGGCGGATTGATGAAAATTCCGCTTATTCCGGCAGCATTATTTCTGTTATGGGGGGAATTTGGTTTTCTGCGGACAATTCTTCAGGAAATTTTTCCGGACGTATCTTTGTGTTTACCATGCTCCGCAATGGTATTGCCGCTGTCTGTGCGGCTCTTGTAGATAATGACGGCAGGGTACGATCGATAGTGCCTATAGGCGGAAATGCTGAACAAATAACTGAAAAACTGCCCCTGCCGGTTTACCGGTTTTATTCGGATCGAATAGAACGGGATGCTCTGAACAGGGGCTTTAACAGGGAGCCGGGACAATGAATACCCAAATGCAGTCACATTTGTTTTGGGGTATCCATTCACCCTTAACTTCCTTAACCGGGGCGGTTCTGCTCATAATCGCATCCGGGCGAATAGCCTTTGCGCTTAACTGCGCCCTGTCTCTGGTGTGGGTATATGTCTTTGTAATGTCCGCTGCAATATTGGGTGGTTCTTATTTTACCGGCGGGGGAAGGGATGCGGCGCTCCTGTTTATTTCTTCCCTGGCTTCCAGTATCTTTTTGGTACTTCTTTGGATCTTTGATCCCCTGTTGGCCCTGGAAAGCTCTTTTTTTGTATTTATTGTTCCGGTAGTTTTTATGGCCGGCGGTCTTTACAGCAGGGTGATTAGCCATGATTTACCGGAAATCCTGTCCCAAGCTTTGGCAGAAGCCTTGATCCTGGGACTGGTGATCCTTGGCATGGCTTTAATTCGGGAGCCCCTGGGTTTTGGTTCCCTTTCAATTCCGGGAATGGACGTAATCCGTTTTATACGGGAAGAACCTGTTGGTTTTTTCCAAACAGCTTCCGGAGCCCTGATTATCCTGGGTTACGGAATTGCGGTGTACCGTCATTTCAGAAACCGGCATACCAATTCGGGGGATGATTAATGGCAGCGGCTCTGGCGCTGGTATTTTTTGCCGCCCTTTCCCATAATCTCCTTCTTAATTTTGCCCTGGGTATCAAAATACTTGTTCTGAGGGAACTGCCTCCGGCAGCACAGCTTTACCACCCCTGGCTTATTCTCTTCTTGTCTACCCCGCTGCTTTGGGTGGTTTTTGCCCGGATCCTTTTTTTTATTGGACTTGATTTTCTGCTGGCCGTTCCTCTTTCGGCGCTGGGCAGTATGGGGCTGGAATATCTTTTTTTCCGTTTCGTTTCCCCTTATATAAACCCGGAAAAATCCCCGGGACTGTTTTCCATCGGCTCTCCCTGCAATGGATTTGCCGTGGTTTCGCTGCTTTTAACCCTCCGCTTTGCCGTATCTTTTATTGACGCGCTTCTTCTTTCTTTTGCCTTTTCTGCCGGGGGTTTTTTTGCATATCTGATTATCAGGGAGATACAAAGAAGGTCTTTTCTGGAAACCGTACCATATGGACTCCGGGGGATACCTCTGGTGCTTATTTCCATGGGTCTGTTATCTCTTGTATTTTCCGCGGCATCCGTATTGTTTTTAAAAATTTTTTTGTGAGAGTCCGTTATGACCGGAAAGTTAAGCCTGATCCTGGGTTTTCATGCCCATATTTTTCCGTCTGCTGCGAATGAGGAATTTGAGGAACTGTACCGGACATGCTTGAGCCCTTTTATTTCTGTTCTTAACCGGTATCCGAAAATTCCGGCGGTCCTCCACTATTCCGGTTCCCTTTTTGACCGGCTTGAACAAAAAAAGCCCGAACTTTTTCTGCTAATAAAAGATATGGCGGCCCGCAAACAAATTGAACTTTTGGGAGGGGGCTATTACGAACCCATTTTGTCCCTTATTCCCCCGGTGGACAGGATCGGTCAAGTAGAGATGCTTACCACTTATATTAGGCAGAATTTCGGACGAAAACCCCAGGGCTGCATGCTCTCTCATTCCGGGTGGGAACAGTCCCTGGCAGGGGTGCTGCCTGCCTGCGGGATGGCCTATACTTTTCTAAGCGAAGAACAGTTTACCGCCGCTCATTGCAGGGGCGAAGATCTTTTTGGCCCGGTATATACTGAGGAACAGGGAAAACTTCTGGTGGTATTTCCGGTATTTTCATCCCTGGCCCGGATGGGAACGGAAGGGGTTTATAATGTTTTGCTGGGGGAGGATAATTTTTCCTCCGGATTACTTTTAGGAGAAGAAGAAAGAAAGCTGATAACGGTGTTTCCCGTTTTCCCCAAAGAAAATGCCGAAGAGAAGATTCGTTCCTTTTTTGACGAACTTATCCAGACGGACAGGAGCAGAGATTTAAGCCTGGAACTTACAACCCCCGGCCGGGTATACCGGAACAGTACTTCCCTTCCCAAAGTTTACTTTTTTTCTTCCGGAGATTCCTCCTGTCCGCAGCCGCGTTCTTTCCTTACCCAGTATCCGGAGACAAACGGTCTTTATGCCAGAATATACTATGTTCAGAACCTGATTAACCAGCTTAGGGGGGATAAGTCCCGGAAACGCAGCGCCCGGGAAGAACTGTGGAAAGCCCAGGGGGCCGAAACCCTGATACATACCAATAACAGGGATGTACGCCGCTATGCCCATAAGGCAATCCTTGCTGCGGAACGAATTATCCGGGAAAAGAATTTTAAACCCTCCCTGCTTACATTTGATTTTGATTTGGACAGAATTGAGGAATATCTTTTTCAGGATAAAAACATTAACTGTTATGTCCGGACCAGGGGAGCGGCAGTTTTTGAACTGGATTATCTGCCAAGGGGCTGGAATTATCTGGATTCCTTTACCGGAGCCAATACAGGCAGCGGCAGAATAGACCGGCGCTGCGCTTTTATGGATATGCTCCTGCCCGGCGAGTTTGTTCCCCCGGCGGATTCTTCTTCCGGCGTTTATTCTTTTCCGGGTCCGGAGCCCTTTCCCTCCGACGGCCGTTTTTGCGGAAACGAAGAATACCGCCTGTTATCGGCGGAAAGGGCAAAACTCAGGGCATCTTTTGTCCTTCCCGTCCGGAAAGGAGTTCCTTTCGGGTCTATTGAAATTCAAAAAACCTACAGCCTGGAAAAAAATACGCTTTACCTTTCCTACCGCCTAAGCAACAAGGGAGAAGAGAAAACAATTTTTTGTTTTGTACCCCGTTTTGATCTTGCCCTGGCGGGAGAACGGATTTTATTCCGTAAAAGCCAAGGAGAAGAAGAGACCAGTGCAGACAGAAAAGGCGAAAAACGCCGGGTCATGTCGCTGGAGGAACAAGGCGCCAGGGGCGGCGCGTCCTTAAGCGTTAGTTTCCAAAGCCCCTGCGATCTTTATTATGCCGGATTGGAGGAATTAGGCGCTAACCGGAACCTCTGTTTTCTTCCAATATTCCAGGTTTTCCTTAATCCGGGATACAACTGGGAAAACCGGATCACCCTGGGAGTTTGTCGGGCTTAACCCATTTTCAGAAAAGAAAACGTGGAAAAACATAGTTTTTTCGCGTTTTCTACCCTGCAAACTCCGAAAGGAGCCTTAAAATCGTTGAGTTTTGCGGCTATATGACGCAAAACTCTCCAGGTCTGGCTCCTGGCTGTCCTGGCCAAAGCGTCCGGATCACAGCGTTCTTAACCGGTAAAAAGTTAAAATATGGGTTTTGAACTGAAGGCCGACATAAATTCTGACCAGATTCGGAAGTGTTCGTCCTCCGCATCCTGGGCAATGTTTTCTATCATTTCAAAACTATGAAGGTCCGGTAAAGTAAGGAATTCCAGCAGCTCCGGATCGATGTGTTCCCGTGAACCGCTAAAGGTGCAGTAATAGCCAACATACTCAAAACACTGGGCCCCCCGTTCAGGATCAAGAATATATTCCAGGAAACGATGGGCGCCGTCCGGATTGGGCGCATTGACGGGAATAAAAGCCGGCAAAATGCCGAAACCGATGCCTTCGTTTGGGTATACCACTTTCAGATCCGGCCTTGCCTGCCTGGCTCTTGTAACCATGTCCGAATACATTACCGCAATAGATATTCTGCCCTCTATTAAGTCTTCTTCCAGGCCGAACTCCTTAATATAGCGGAGATTGGTTACCAGCGATTTCAGCCTATCCCCGGCGTTTGAAATATCGGCGACTATTCCCGTATTGTAATGCTTACCCAGGGTTTTAAGGGCCATGCCGTTAATTACCCGGTAATTACCGATAATGCCCACCCTGTTCCGCAGGGAACTATGCCATAAATCCGCATATCCCTTAACATCAAGTTTTATCCTGGCCGGATCGTACAAAATAGTTTGAATACCGGCGCCGTAGGGAATGGTGTACTCGTTGAGGGGATCGTAAAACTGATATTGATAAAAATAATCGACATTATAAATATTGCTGATTTTGTTCTTGTCCAGCTTCTGTGCCAGGGCAAAGTTAGGGTGGGTAACCAGTCCGACAATGTAATCGTCGGCTATTACCAGGTCGTATTCACCGCCCTGAGTTCTAATCAGTTCGTCAAGCATTTCTTCGTTTTCTTCAAAGGTTTTGTAAACAATCTTTAGGTCCGGATTGTCCCTTTCAAAGGCGGCAAGTATTTCTTCCGGAAACATTTCTTCCCAGGTATAGATAACAAGGTCTTTGGGCTGGGCAAATAACGGCACTTGCAAAGTAAAACAAAAAACCGCCAAAAGAATTATAAATTGTATTTTTTTCATTAATCTCTCCAATTCTCTCCTTAAAAATTTCTATTGAACTGTTTCCAGGCGTATTTCTCCGGAATTCCGAATACCTAAGGCCTGGGCGGCGGCGGCGGAAATTTCCACAATCCGGTCCCGATTTGCCTGTATACGCCCTTTTATTGTGACCGTAACGCTTCGTCCGTTTGCAATGTTGGTCATATTAACTCTTGCATTTATGGGGATGGACGGATGAAAAGCGGCCAACTCATCACCGGTATTCTGGGCTAAGGCAAGCCCCGTCTGGTTTACCGACAACCGGGAACGCATGGCCGGCTGAACAATGGGCTTGGCCAATACTTCAACCTTGACCTGGGTAAGAACCCCTTTGTCCATTCCCAAAAAGCCGCCGGCCAATTCGCATATTTCTATTATCGCTCCGACGTTGTTATTCGGCCGCCCCCCAACCAGGACTTCAAGCTGGGTTTCGTTCATCATATTGGTTATAAGCAGGCTGGTTCCAAAAGGATGGGTTGGGTGCGTCGCATAGAGGCCTTCTTCTCTAGTCGAAATTTGAATGGCCAGACACATTTCCGGCGGGCTTTGCTGGGC
The DNA here is from genome assembly GCA_031256115.1 of Treponema sp. Taxonomy (GTDB): domain Bacteria; phylum Spirochaetota; class Spirochaetia; order Treponematales; family Breznakiellaceae; genus WRIV01. Next base: position 3,627 of record JAIRRF010000096.1, on the reverse strand, counting down.
GGAAAGACCAGTAAACGCCGCCAATAACAGCACCGTAAAAATTATCATTTTCTTCATTATAAAACACCTCCATACCATCAAACGCCATATCAAAGAATATACACTATCTAAGTATAAGTATACCATTTTTATAAAAGTATATCAGGAAAAATCGTTCCTTAAGTGGTAAAAATCCTGCTTTTTTGCAATAATGACCTTATGCACTCCGGAAATTTCGAAAAACTGTATTCTATTATTCAGGAACGAATCCTGGTTTTAGACGGCGCCATGGGAACCATGATTCAGGCCCAGTTACCCAGGGGGGACACCCTGTGTAACGATCTTCTCTGTATTACCAAACCTGAATTGATTGCTTCCATCCATAAGGCATACCTGGAAGCGGGGGCGGATATTATTACCAGTTGCAGTTTTAATGCCAATGCCGTTTCGTTTGGAGATTATGGATTTGCGGACAGGGTTTACGAAATCAGCAGAGCAGCCGGGTCTCTGGCCAGAGACGCGGCGGATGAATTTTCTACCCCGGAAAAACCCCGTTTTGCCGCGGGAAGCATGGGCCCCACATCCAAAAGTGCAAGCATTGCCCAGGATATAAACGATCCGGGCAGGCGCAGCATTGGCTGGGACGAACTGGAAGCAGCCTACTACGACAATGCCAGGGGGCTTTTGGACGGCGGGGTTCATCTCTTGTTGGTAGAAACCGTTTTCGACACCCTGAACGCCAAGGCGGCTATTGCCGCAATTTTCCGGCTCCGGGAAGAGCGGAATCTCCGTATTCCCGTAATAATCTCCGCTTCCGTTTCCGGCAACGGACGTTTATTATCCGGGCAAACAATAGAAGCCTTTGCCGTTTCCGTATCCCATGTGGAGCCCTTTTCCCTTGGATTAAACTGTTCCGTGGGAACGGAAAAAATCCATCCCTGGCTTGAGGCTCTTTCGGCCTTTGCGCCTTTTCCGGTATGCTGTTATCCCAATGCGGGGCTCCCCGACAGTTCCGGTGTTTACGGTGAAGGGCCAAAGGAAACAGCCGCCTTTATGAAAAGTTTTTTTGAACAAGGTTTCCTTAATATTGCGGGCAGTTGCTGCGGCAGTACCCCCGCCCACATTGCCGCCATTGCGGAGCTGGCAAAGAACTATCCTCCCCGGCAAATCCCGAGGCAGAAACAGAGTTATCTTTCCAGCCTTGAGCTATTCCCCCTGCCGGTTACGGTAAGCAGGGATTTAATCTGCGGCGGTCGAACCGATACGGCAGGGAATAAAGAATTCCTTGGCTTGATTCAAAACAATGAATGGGAGGATGCTGCAGCCCTGACAGCCGGGACAATTGAAGACGCAGCCGGGGGGATTGTTGAGGTATGTATTGACGGCGCTTTTTTGGACGGGAAAGAAGCTAAAGAAGCTATGGTTCGTTTTTTAAATACAGCCCTGTTTGATCCGGAAATTGCCCGTCTTCCGGTAATGTCCGGCAGTTCCGCTTGGGATATTCTTGAGGCGGCCCTTAAATGTCTCCAGGGCAAATCCCTGGTCAATTTTATCAGCCTAAAGGAAGGGGAGGGAGAATTCCTCCGCCGGGCGGCGTTGATCCGCCGTTACGGCGCCGTCCCGGTGGTAATGCTTTTTGACCAGCATTTTGCCCAGCATTCTGCTGATGCCGACTTAACCCAGAGCTATGAACGGAGTATTGAAATTGCCGATCGGTCTTACCGGCTCCTTACCGGGGCAGGTTACCCTCCGGAAGATATTGTCTTAAATCCAATCGGCCCTGATTCTTTCCGCGTTTGCTCCTGGATACGCGAAAACTGTCCCGGCGTTCACATCGCGGAATTCACATATTCCCCAATTAATAATTGTGGATCAAGTTTAGGGCTTGCAGGGGGAATTACCGGCATACCTTAAGAGGGCATACCATTCTAAGCTAAAAGGGCATACCATCCTAAGCTAAAAGGGTATACCAACATAGGGCTAAGAGGGCATACCATTATAAGCCATGCAGGTATACCATTGTATCCAATATATACCCTTGGCTTGCCCTAAACTTGTCCTACAAAAGCGGAATTATCTATCAAGTAGCAGGCAACGTCAGACCTAAAGGGGTCGCACGGCGTGGATTCAATAAAGGCGACGCTAAGGCGTCCGTAGAATAAAGCCACGACCGTCTAGACCCCGAAAGGTCTGCGCTGCCTGCTTCAGATTATATTTCGGTTTTTATTGGGCAAGTTTAGGGCTTGCCGTGGGGAGCTTCATTCCCTAATCCAAATCTCCCTGACCCCGGCGGTTGCAAGTCTTTGGGCCATGGAATGAATCTGTGCGGCCGGAATATCCACCAGAACCACCCTATGCAGGTCTCCGTGCTGTTCTTCGGTAACATAGAAACCGGCGTTCCTGATATACTGCGCCCAATTTTTGGCGTGATCCAATACATGAAAAGAGCCGACCTGTAACTTGAAGTATCTGCCGGTTCTTGGATCCGGTAAACCGGGAACTATCCGTACATTTCCCACCATTGTAGAAGTCAGATTGGGTTGCTGCCTATATAATGGTTCCGGAGGTTGTACATGAAAAATCTCCGCATGAGCAGGGGAGGGGTTTGTTCTGACAGCCTGAGGCGGAGAACTTTGTGCGGGCTCATTACTCTGGGTAGAAGGAGGCTGCCGAAGGTCCGGCTGCCGAAGGTCCGGCTGCTGAAAATCCGATGGATTGGAAGCCGGCGGATTATAAGCCGATGGATTAGAAGCCGGTGGATTTGCCCTTGTCTGCTGCGGAGCTTTCCGAACCGGAGCAGGCTGGGCTATCGGAGCCGGAACCGTCTGCCCCGGCAACGGCTGGACTATCTGAACCGGAGCGGGGAGGACTGCCGGGGGGCTATACTGGGCCTGGGGCCGGAGAAGAGCGGCTTCTCTTGATTCCCTGGCTTCCCTGGCTTCTCTTGATTCTCTGGCCTCCCGGGCTTCCCTGGTCTCCCTTGATTCCCTGGACTCTCTGGCCTCCCGGGCATCTCTGGTTTCCCGTGCTTCCCTGGCCTCTCTTGACTCCCTGGCTTCCCTGGCCTCTCTGGCTTCCCTGGCCTCCCGGGATTCTCTTGACTCCCGTGCTTCCCGGGCCTCTCTGGCTTCCCGTGAATCCCTGGCATCCAGTGTCATGGTCATAAGCCATGCCAGGAAATCCGATTCCGAATAGTATCTTAGCGGCGGCTGTTGTTGCTGCTGGGACCGGTATGAGCTTTCCCTGTCAATGTCTTCCGGCCTGGTTAAATAGTTATTTATAGTAAGGTTAACCGGCTGGGAAGCGCCATCTCCGGCTCCGCCCGACCCGTCTCCGTTAGTTCCCTGGGAAGCGCCGTCTCCGTCTCCGTTAGTTCCCTGGGCTGCGCCGTTTTTTGCTTCATCCGCCGGAGCAGGTGTTGCGGCAGGCGTTGCGGCGGCTATTGCCGGAGCTTCCGATACGGGCGTGGGGGTTGGCGCAGGGGGAAGTGTAAAGATCCTGATATCCGTTCCGGGGTTTAGTGCCAACTGCTGCCAGAGGCCGCCGGAAAGATCGGCAATCCGCTCCGCAGAGGCGGGAATTCTTCCTATTACCAATGCTTCTAATGAATTTCCGGTCGCGGTATTTTCTACCATGACCCTTGAATTT
>JAIRRF010000046.1 GCA_031256115.1 Treponema sp. | reverse complement strand
ACCGGCAGGAGCGTATCCATTTCAGGCCGGGATTTGGCCCAGACAGGCGAAATTGGAATCATCGAAGATGTGATGAATTCCATCAAGCTCCTGCCGGGAGTTGGTTACACGGGATTTTTCAACGCTCAGCCAAGTATCCGGGGAGGTGATCCCTGGGACATGAACGCAGCCCTGAATGGTTTTTATATTTTTCATCCCTACCATTGGGGCGGTGGTTTTTCCATCTTTGATCCCCGGATGGTGGAAAGCGCCAAACTTTCCCACGGAGTTTTTTCTGCCCGTTACGGACATACCATTTCCGGCCTTTTGGAGATCACTTCAAAAAGACCTTCTTCGGAGGAAACCGGGTTCGAACTGAGTGTCAATTCCAGCGCCGCCAATTTCAGCCTTTCCTTTCCCTTTAGCGGTAACGGGGGCTTATTAATGATGGGCCGTATTACCTACTATGATCCTGTTATATGGCTGATAAAACAGGCCGCCAAAACTATAGAAAGTCTGGAACCGGTGAATATCATCCGCCAGGCCCCCTATATCCGAAGTATGACGGTAACCGGAAATTACCGTTTTTCCGGTGATCTGGAATTGCAGGCCACCGGGTTCTTTGGCATGGACGGGGTCGGCGTAAATTACGAAAGCTCAATTCGGAATCAGGGCGAATTTGACAGTGATACAAAAATGGATTTTGAGTGGACCAATTACCAGGGCTTTATTACTACCGGGCTCTTATGGAATCCCCGGAGCGACATGCTCTTAAAATTTTCCGTCGGCACCGGTTACGAAGAGGTAAGGATTGACGGGGATATACAATTTGATATCAGCGGAAAGAAATTATCCGAGGGTTTTAAGGATAAAGTAACCGGCGAATTTAACTGGTTGTCCGTTTATTTTCCTGACATTGATGATTCATACAATTTTGGAGAAGTAAACAGCATCCATGAATCGGAATTTTTGTATAATGCTCAGGGACGGATTGACTATGACTGGGAGCTGGGAAAGGGCTTTCTGTTTTCCGCGGGGTTTCAGGAAATGTTTTCCCTGTTTAAAGCTTCAGGGAAAGATCAGCTGCTGGCGGAAAAATGGCTTATGGATTTTGATGACCAGGAACAACTGCTAAAAAATATTGGTTTTCCGGATCCTATTATTTCTTCAATACTTGACAGTGATTGGGATATACTGATTGGTTTCCCTGTTAGCTACTCTCCCGATGTGGGAAACAGGTTGTTCACCACATCAGGTTATGGTCTTTTGGAATACACATCGCCGAACAACCGTTTTAGTACGGAGCTGGGCCTCCGGGTTGATCATTTTTATATGACCGGCAAGGGTTTTTCCCTTCAATCAAAACCCGCCCTGAATCCCCGGCTTAATCTGGATTTTAACTTGTTCGAAGGAAACGGTTTTTTGCGATCCATTGGACTTAGTGCGGGGACAGGACTTTTTTCATCCATGAATCAGCTAATTTCCTATGCGGAAGAAAAACTGTTATCTTACCTGGAGGAAATAAAGCCGAACCGATCCTGGACCAGTGTTTTGGGAACTCAATGGGAACTTGCCAATGGCTTTAGTTTTAATATTGAAGCTTATTATAAATACGTATTTGACCGAATGTACCTTCCGATTGATTTTGCCGTGGAAGGGATTGATCTGCGGCCACATTTTAACGGCGAAGGCAGAGTCTGGGGTATAGATCTAATGTTACAGAAGCTTCAGTCCCGTTATTGGGACGGCTGGCTTTCCTATTCTTTTCTTTGGGCAAAAAACCGCGATCCGGACGGTATATTGACTGACTTTGACATTTCGGGCGGATCACGGGGGGACGATTGGTACTTTCCTCCATACCACCGTTTTCATAATCTGAATCTTGTTCTTAATTTTAAGCCAATTCCCCGGATAAATATTTACACCCGCTTTGGATTTGCCAGCGGGGCCCAGCTCCGTCGGCGCATAGGCGATGGGCCCAAAAGCTATCCGGTTTATTTGTATTACGGTGATAGTCATACGGATAATAAGTTTATCGAAAAATACTATTGGAATTCCGTGTGGGACGAAAACAACCGTACCACTCCTTCTCTTCCCATGGATATAAAATTTTCCCTTTTCGGGGGCAGCGAAAAAGGAAAGGCTCGCTATGAACTCTATGTGGCGGTGGAAAATGTTCTTTCTTTGCTGTATACCGCCCAGGGGAATGAAACCTTTAATCAATATACAGGACAGGTAGATCAGGGCAGCAATACCGCATACTATGATCTGCCCGTACCAATACCCTCCTTTGGGTTTAAAATCAGTTATTAACAGGGAATATCAGATGCAATACAAAGTTGGATACTTTTTTAAAACCGCCGTTTCCCTGCTGATAAATTTAATAATTTATTGCCTTGGGGTTCTGCTGTTTGCGGGCTGTGTTTCCCTGGTGGAAAAAACAGGCCGGGTCCTGGATGGTACAGGATCAGCAGAAAAACAAATTGCTTTTTACAGAATTGAAAAAAAAGAAGGATCCCCGGCAGATATTAATATTCGTGAAGTACGGAACAAAGCCGGGCTGCGTTCGGTAATTATCAGCCTGGATCAATTTCCTGCCATGGTACTAAGATCTTCCGTGCCGAATGAAAGCGGAGAAATTTTTCTTGCCTCCATGGATTACCTGGGAGGTAATATCCACGGCTGGAATGAATACCGCCTGGATCTTTATGGTACCGGGAACCTAAGATTAAATGAAAACAACGCTGTTCTTTCCATTCCGCAAAAAATCGAAGCAATACAAATTAGGTCGGGCCGGATCCGCAGTTACGATACCCGGATTACCGGAACCGAGGCGCTAGCCAGGCTTAACAGCCGCCGGGAACGGATCCTTGCCCTTGTTGAATGGATGAGAAACCGGGAAGACGCCCCAAAAGGACTAAACAACCGCGTTAATTTTATTAAGTTTTGGAAACCCCTTTTGTTCCCTGAAATGGTATCAGGGAAGAATCAACCTGAAGGCTGGAAAAGAGAAAACGATCAATGGATCAAGGCAGAGGATATTCGATGGAATCACAGTTATACTGAACGGGTCTTTCCCGAAATACTCCGGGAAATCCGCAATTCAGGAACCATGCTTCGGGACTGGGAAGAAGTCCTGTCGTGGATTTACATAGAGTATGAGTGGGAGCGGATTCTGGAATTACTTTCCAAAGAGATTATTATACCAAAGAAAAGATAAACTGATTATTTCCCGATTAGGCTTAACTGCCAGATGACGCCGAATTTATCGCAAACCATGCCGAAGAGTTCGTTAAAAAATGTTTTTCCCAGAGGCATATAGATCTGCCCGCCTTCGCTTAATTCCTGGAATATCCTTTTAATATCCGTTTCGTCATTGCTGCCCAGGGTAGCCGCAAAATTGTTACCCTTAATATGATTCTGGCCCATGGGGCAGTCCGAAAACATCATATTCTGCCCTGCCACAGGTAAAGAAGCATATAAAATCCTGTCTTTGTCCTGCTCAGAGGATCCGTCGGGATTTTCCCCGTAACGCATCATCTTGGGTATTTCCTGTTGGAATACCTGGGCATAGAATTCTACGGCTTCCCGGCAATTCCCGTCAAAGAATAAAAACACATCCAGAGACATTTCATTGGACATAACAAGCTCCTCCCTTTTTCATTACCTGACACAAGTATAACCGGCAAAATCCTCCGGGTCTATATATCAGCATTTTTAAGCCTAAGGGCATTGGCCAGTACCGATACGGAACTCATGCTCATAGCCGCCGCCGCAAAGACAGGATTCAGGAGCGGCCCGCCGAAGAGGTACAATACACCGGCGGCGATGGGTATTCCCAGCACATTATATCCGAAGGCCCAGAGCAGGTTTTGCTTTATGGCACGGACTGTTCTTTTGCTAAGCTTGATCGCCCTGGGTATGCCCAGAAGATCCGGACTTAAGAGGACAATATCCGCGGATTCCATTGCCACATCAGTTCCGCTTCCGATGGCAATTCCGATATCCGCCTGGGTCAATGCGGGAGCGTCGTTGATGCCGTCTCCAACCATCGCGATCAAATGTCTTTGGCGCTTAATTCCATTTTGCAATTTTTTTATTTCTGCAGCCTTGTCTCTGGGCAGTACCTCCGACAAAACCTGGTCAATTCCCAGATCTTTTGCTATTGTCCCGGCGGTCCTTTTGTTGTCCCCGGTGATCATGATAATTTCTATCTCCATTCGGCGAAGCATCTGCAGGGCTTCTTTACTGCTCTTTTTCGGCACATCCGCCATCGCCATGATCCCTGCGGGTTTCATTCCCAGAGCAAAGTATACCGGGGTTTTTCCTTCTGCCGCAAGCCGCTCCGATTCGATTTCCAGTTCAGAAAAAGAAATACCCCTTTCGTTCATAAATTGTTTGTTACCCGCCAGGACCTTAATAAAACCAGCTTCTTTCGGGCCTGGGATTTTTGCTTCGATTCCCCGTCCGAGGACGGCTTTAAATTCATTTACGGCAGGCAAGGTAAGGCCTCGTTTTTCCGCCTCCCTGACAATTGCGGCGGCAATGGGGTGTTCGGAATTTTTTTCAGCGGCAGCGCCAAGCAGGAGGAGAAGTTCATGAGTTTTGCAAGGGTATTCTTCCATCCAGGCTCCCCAATCCCCGGCTGCGGCAATTATTTCAGTTACTTCGGGTTTGCCTTCGGTGATCGTCCCGGTTTTGTCAAAAACAATTGTTTTGATCTTATGGGCTCTTTCCAGGGCTTCGCCGTTTTTAATCAGTATGCCTTTTTCAGCACCCCTGCCGGTTCCTACCATAATTGCCGTGGGAGTTGCCAGGCCAAGGGCGCAGGGACAGGCTATGACCAGCACGGAAATGAAGATGCCAAGAGAAAATTCCAGGGCAGTTTTACCGGCCGGAAGGTTTACAAGTCCGGCAGAAGCGGCGATAAACCATGCGGTTCCTGCGGCAAGGGCAACGGCGCAGACGATGGGGACAAAGTAACCACAAACAATATCTGCCAGTTGGGCGATGGGCGCTTTGGAACCCTGGGCATCCTCTACCAGGCGGATGATCTGCGAAAGGACAGTCTCCCCGCCCACTTTTTCTGCCTTAAAACGAATAAAGCCGTTGGTGTTAATGGCGGCGGCGTAAACCGGATCGCCGGGTTTTTTATCCACAGGCATACTTTCTCCGGTAAGCATGGATTCATCCACTGCGCTTTCTCCTTCGATAACTACACCGTCTACGGGAATCTTTGTTCCGGGTTTTACCAGAATAATGTCACCCGGAGTTACTTCGGCAATGGGGATTTCCTTTTCTTTACCGTCCTTTATTACAATCGCTGTCCTTGGGGCCAGCCCCATGAGCTTTTTTATTGCCTCCCCGGTTCGTCCTTTGGAAACCCCCTCAAGGGTCTTTCCCAAAAGAATCAGGACAATGATTACGCCGGAGGTTTCGAAATACAGGGATTCCACAGCCATGTGATCTCCCTGTACAATCTGCCATATATTAAAAAGACTGTAGAGAATCGCCGCACTGGTTCCAAGGGCAATAAGGGAATCCATGTTGGGGCTTCGGAAAAAGAGGTTTTTATAACCCAGGGAATAAAATTGCCTTCCCGCAATGATAATGGGAACGGTTAACGCCAGTTGTACAAAGGCGTATAAAAAAGGATTGTGCATCGGTTCAAGCGCTTTTGGGAAAGGGAATTTAATCAAGGTAATCATGGGGGCCATGGCAATATAGAGCAGGGGAAACGCAAAGACAGCGGCAATAATGAATTTTGCCTTAAGGGTTTTTATTTCTTTATCTTTGCGGAGCTTGTCATGGTCTGTTATTTCTCCGGCAGGCAGGTCCAG
>JAIRRF010000335.1 GCA_031256115.1 Treponema sp. | reverse complement strand
ATAGAGAAAAAACAGCAACATAGATCAGAGTAATGAATACAATTCTACGTAAAATAATTTTTCTCATATACTTTATACTAATTTTAACGGGCAATTTATACAAGAATTTGAGAGAAATTTGCAGTTAATTATAATCATGCCGATATATTGTCAGATACTAAAAACTCGGTTATATTGAGGTCTATAGTCAATTAATTTAATTAACTGACTATTTCCGATAGTAATTGTTTATTGTACAAGGAATTATGCAATTCCCTGTACAATAAACTAAATTAAAGGAGTATAATGCCCAATTTACAGCACCTGGAAGGCCGGCGGAAATCAGCAGTTATGACCAATGCAATCTGCGTTCTTTTTTGGGGCTTATCCTTTATATCGATTAAAATAGCGGTTCCGGTTTTCCAACCCATGACTCTGGGGGCCGTCCGTTTTGCCATTGCAATTGTACTGCTCTTTGCCATGTACCGTTTTTCCCTGAAAAAATCCGGCGAAAAGAACCTGTTGCATAATGTTAAGGAGGATCTTCCCCTGTTAACCGCCTCCGGTCTTGCTGGAGTAACCTTCTATTTTTTTGGGGAGAATAACGGGGTAGCCCTGGTTACCGCATCGGAGGCTTCAATAATCGTGGCAGCCATTCCGGTGCTGACCATGACCGCCGACTGGATTGCAGGAAAATTGTTTACCCATACCGGGGCCAGGCTTGGCTGGCAGCAATGGCTGGGAGCCCTTGTTTCCATGGCAGGAGTTGCCCTGGTAGCGGGAGTTTCACTTTCCATATCAGGGAGCATTAAAGGTTATCTTTATATGGGAGGCGCAGCCCTATGCTGGGTATTTTATGGCTTTCTTACCAAACCCCTCTTTAACCGGAACAGGAAACGAATCTACGTGGTGTTCTGGCAAAACTTTTTTGGCTTTCTTGGTTTCCTGCCCTTTGCAATATTTGAACGGACAAAGTGGGGAACACCCACCCTGCCGGTTTTTGCCCATGTACTTTTCCTTGCGATTTGTTGTTCTGCCCTGGGATACTGGCTCTATGCCAATTCACTGGAAATACTGGGAGTTTCCGTCACATCGGTATTTATCAACCTGATTCCCCTGGTAACGGTAATCGCCGGATTTTTTATACTCGGTGACAGGCTTATGCCCCTGCAATGGATTGGGGGCGTATTGGTCCTTGGCGGAGTATATCTGACGGTTTTGCCTAAAAAGGTGTTAAATGTGAAAAAACATGTAGTATAATCAGAATAGTTTAATTTTTCAGGAGGAAACATGAAAAAACTAGTTTTGTGTGTGGTTATTCTGTTTGTGACGGTATCGGTGTTTGCAAACCCCATTAATCTGGGGAACTTTCCCGTGGGGAAATGGCTGGATCCCAACTACAATGTAATATGGGAATTCTCATCGAATAACATCAGGATTTTGAGTACTTCCGGAGCGGTTTTGTATGACTTTTCCGATAAGTCCATTCAGGATTTCGGTGTTTTTATGGACGGAATGCAGCCGGGTATTTCCTTTACCTGCCCTGAAGCAGGAAGGTCATACCGTTTTATTAAGCCGCTGGCTAACTCTGATTTGATTATGGAAATAGACAGAAGCGGCCTTCCGAAATACACAGTATCAATGAAAATGCAGTAACCGCTATTTTGGTAATGAATCTCCCCGCGGCAAGCCGCGGGGTATTTTTTTGAATTCCTGTGCAGGGATCGCAAAGCCGCAAAGGTACCAATTGTTCCGGGGCGCCCTGCGCCAAGGCTGTTAGGTACCCTGCGCTTCCGTTTATTAATAAAAGAATATCTTAAGCGCATTTCAGGCTCGTCTTGCTGGAATCTTTATATATATTTCAGATATAAAGCTCCACTTGCCCATGAAAATAGGGTTCTTCCGTATATTTGAGTAGAAAAAATAAATAGGTTTTCCTGCAAACTCTGGCACACTCTGCGAGAGAAAAATCAAGAAATTGCTTTATGAGAACCTTTTCTGTGATGGATCTCATTCCGGACTCGTGGATCACTTTTGTCGGACTACTGGATCATTTTGACAACAAAACATTTGTATAACAGTATTATTACCGGAGGCAGGCTCATGGAAGCAACAGAAACATTAACTTTTGAAAAAGTCTGGGCTATGTTCCAGGAAATAGTCCTGGGAATGAAAGAAACAGATAAAAGAATCGGTGAACTAAGCAATCGTTTTGGCGAACCGGCGGAACATCTGGTTGCCCCAAGCATTAAAGAAGTTTGTTACTTCTCGGGCACCGCCATGCGGCTGTTGATTGCTATTGACAAGCATTATTTTTGGATAAATCATTGCATAGGTGGAAAAAGAATGCGGAAAGCAGAAATAACCCGGACTACCAGTGAAACGGATATTACCATCAATTTGGATCTGGACGGATCCGGGAACTCAAAACTGGATTATCCCATTGGTTTTATGAAGCACATGCTTGATACATTTGCCAGACACGGTCTTTTTGATTTGGATCTTAGAGCAAAGGGAGATCTGGAAATTGATCAACATCACCTGGTGGAAGATACGGGAATTGTACTGGGCAGCTGCTTTGCCAAAGCTCTGGGAGATCGGCGGGGTATAGTCCGCTGCGGCTCATGTCTCTATCCTATGGACGAGACATTGGC
>JAIRRF010000013.1 GCA_031256115.1 Treponema sp. | reverse complement strand
CTTGGCACGGTGCTTAACGGATTAAAAAAATACCCCGATGCGGATTACTGGGAACTATGCAGGCTTAAAGTTTTTAAAAACGAAACTGTCCAATATGTCCCAAAACTTTTGGCGGTGGCCTGGATTTTTTCCAACCATCGGCGCTATGGCATTGAACCGGTATGGCCTGATGACCCTCAATGGATTAGGGTGCCTGTGGGCCGTTCGGTGGATCTTGGCCTTGTGGCGGAACATGCGGGTCTTTCCGGCCCGGATTTAAAAAAAGCCAATGGGGAATTAAGTTATGGTATTACCCCTCCGGATCCGGGGTATCATATTAAGGTACCTGCGGTTTATGCTTCGGCCGTCGTTTCGGTTTTGGAAGATTCGGCGCTTACGCTTATTAGATATTATTTTCACTTGATACGTTCGGGGGATACCCTTTCGGGGATAGCCCGCAGTTACGGAGTTACGGAAAGCCAGATCCGCGGTCAAAACCCCGGACTACTGGAACGGTCTCTTAAAGTGGGTCAAAGGCTTATTATCCCTGCCTTAAAAGAAATAAATACAACCACGGCCTCCAGTTCCGCCTCCAGACCTGCCGGTGAGCCGTCCGCCGTCGGGCTTAATACAACGGCGGCCCCTGATAGAATCCACCTGGTAAAACGGGGAGAAACCCTCTGGTCTATCGCCAGGGCCTACAGAACAAAACCGGAAACTCTGGCCCTGATTAACGGTTTGGGGCCTAACGACATTCTTAAGTTCGGGAGTACACTAAAAATCCCAAATAACCGATAAAGTAACATACACCTATGAAAATTAAAAAAAATCAGAACCCTTGTAGATGGCTCTATCTGCTTTCCTTTGTCTTGTTTTCTATACAGCTTAATGCCCAGGAAATGAACATCCGGGGAACCCTGGACTGGGAACGGATGGAATACAGCGCCGTCATTAGTTTAAATCTACAAAAAGCGGGTATTAAGCTTCCTGCGGGACGATCCCAGGCGGAAGCCCTGCTGGAAGATGAATTTCCCGAGCTTATTCGTCCTGTTCTTATGGAACTCCAGGTTGATTCATCTTCTACCGTGGCTGATCTCATAAACCGCGGAGAGCTTTTTCCCACGGTTTTTATGGGAAAAACCCGCAGCGTTCCTCCTGCCCTTTCACCGGATCTTATCACTATTCTTTCCCGGTATTCAGTGAACCTTACCGGAATAAGCGCGGAACTTGTCGGTCATTCCCGTATTCAAAGGGCCAGTCCTCCCCTTGTCCCGGCGCCTGTAAACAGTTATACGGGGATTATCATTATTGCGGACGAAAACCTTCCGGTCCACGGGAAAAATGTTTCCGCCAGGGCCGTACCCTGTTTTTTTCCAAGAATATGGGACCATGAAATGAATCTGATTTATGAACGGACCATGATTGACCCCGGAATCAGCCGGGAAACAGGAACAGTACGCTATGTAAGCCGGGAAAAAATTATGCGGGCAAACCCTTCCTCTTTGGACAGGGATCTTGTTAAACGGGTAGGAGAAAATCCTCTTAGGATAGTGGCCCGGGGACTTTTCGGCGTTATGCCCACGGACCCAATTATTGACAAAGAAGATGCACTTCTGATCCTTTCCAGCGAAAATAACCGGCGGCTCCTGTCGGAAGGACGCATAGCCATTGTGCTGGATAAAAAGGAATTAACCCGAAATATGCCCTGAAACACAATGGTACCAAGGAAATAACACAGGTGCAGGAAGGCGTGCCTATTCAGGCCTGGTTGATCGTGGCATTTTCTGACACATACTCTGGTATGGCATTTTCCGTATCACGTCAAACGGCCATCATATCAGGCACCTTCCCGCACCTAAGTAACATCGCTGGTATCATCGGTATCAATGCCAATGCGGTAAATTGCTTTTTCCCCCGTGCTCGCGGGCTTGTACACCCCGTCAAGCTCATTGGACTAATTGTATTCCAGATTTACGCAGGATATTGTTTCGATGCCATTCCTGTAACACAGGAATGCGGTATGTTGATGTTTTCATGTCAGGTAATAGCCTGTTTTGACTGAAAATACCGTTGTTCTGTGATACGATAAGAATATGTATTCTACATATACACTTAATATCGGCATTACAGGTACGCCCAACAATTATGCCCTACTGTAATATACTAAACCAGGAGCAAGCAATGTTGAAAATTATTTTGTTTTTAGTCTTAGCTTTGGTCTTGATAACCGGGGCTGCCGGGGGGTTCCACCTTTACCGGGTTAAGGTCAGGAACACCAGGGAAATGGAGCAATATTCCGGCGATGATGTGGTGATGAACAGGAATCTCGGCAGGGTTCTTGTTGTTTATTACTCCCTAAGTGGCCGCACGCGCGATATTGCGGAACGTATTAAGGCCAAAACCGGCGCTGATATTTATGAAATTAAAACTGCCGAAGAAATCAAAGCAGGCCCGGCGCTTTACCTAAAAAGTAAAAGCGATTTAAAGAAGGGCAGTTACCCCGAACTACAGGGTACTATACCTGATATGGGCGGATATGATGTTGTTTTTGTCGGTTCTCCGATCTGGTGGTATACGGCGGCAACTCCGGTTATGGCATTCCTGGAAAAAGTTGATTTCAAGGGCAGAAAAGTCGTACCTTTTTCAACCCAGGGCAGCAATGCCGGCACGTTTCTAAAAGATTTCGAAAGAATGGCGGTAAATGCGAACCTGACAGGTTATCAGTCGTTTAACAATATAGGGAAAGAATATGACAGGGCTGTAAATAATAAAATCTCGGCCTGGCTAAACAGCCTTACCCCATGAGCCTCCCCGTCCCGTGATCGCAGGCTCGGCATGTCCCGTGATTTAGCCAGGACAAGCTGCCTTTTTTCTTTTCACCTATATCGGGATTCTTTATGATAGTATCTATTGCTTTGTTTACTTCCACAAGCTGATTTGGATGCAGTTTTTTGACTAGAGAATTGTTTAATTCATTTGGTTTTTGCATTTTCATTTTCTTCAATTCTATTTTCTACCCATTCCAAACATTCTTGTGCTATATTAACCGCTTGTTCGTATTTTTCTTTGGTAACTTCTTCGTACTCACCAGGGTATCTGGTAAGAACAGCGTATTTTGTTAAATTTGTCGCTTCCTTGATATGTTCAGGAACTTCAGTAAACTTTTCCAATTTATTTATTAGCGTTTCAATATTATGCGTAAATTCAGGCTCAACATCAAAATAAATAAGAAAACCTTTTAATGCCTTTTCAACGGCTTGTTGCGTTTGGCAGCATAAATCTTCATAATAATATCCATCATCAACCCCAAAAGTAATCACAATCTTTGAGAGTTTAAGACTACCCTTAGCCCTGTTAATCCATGCCTCATAACGAGCCATAAATAACCTTCCCCTCTTTTTTTATTGTTTTATAAATATAACCAATTTCATTATTGAGTTCTAAATATCGATCATAATCTATGGCGAGTACATCAATCGGAATTCCTATTTTATTATCTAAAAAAGCACGGTAAATTGTGTCCATAAGATCAAGGCTATTCTTTAACCCTTTCTTCAAAATTAGCAAATCAATATCGCTTTTCTCCCTATTATCCCCCCGTGCATATGAACCAAAAAGTATAATCTGGTC
>JAIRRF010000037.1 GCA_031256115.1 Treponema sp. | reverse complement strand
GAGGCGGAATGAAACTTATCTATGAAGGAAAAACCAAAAACGTTTATGAGCTTTCGGATGGTAATTATCTGCTTAAATTCAAAGATGATGCCACCGGAAAAGACGGTGTGTTTGATCCGGGAGCCAACAAGGTTACATTGTCAATAGAAGGTATGGGGAGGGCGAGCCTCCGGCTAACGGATTATTTTTTCAGGAAGATAGAAGAAGCCGGTATTCCTACCCATTTTATCAGCTCCAATATCGAAGAAGCGGCGATGACTGTTAAACCCGCAGTCCCATTCGGCAAGGGCATAGAAGTAATTTGCCGTTTCCGTGCGGTGGGAAGTTTTTTGCGCCGTTACGGGCTCTACGCCATCGAAGGTCAGGAACTGGACGCACTGGTTGAAGTTACCCTGAAAGACGATGATCGGGAAGACCCTCTTATCACGCAGGATGCGCTCGAAATCCTTGGCATTCTAAAATCAGGAGAGTTTGAAACCCTTAAAGAACTAACCCGCCGTATTTCCATACTCATAAAGGATCAGTTTGCGGCAAAAAACGCCGAACTTTACGATATTAAACTGGAATTTGGCCGGCTCGCTGACGGCACTATCGTTCTGATGGACGAAATATCCGGGGGCAGCATGCGGGTCTATTCCGACGGCAGGGTTATAAAGCCATTGGATATAATAAAGTTGATACCTTGTTAATCACACACAAATTTCATTTCCAGTTCCGGTATTCGTACTGATTTAAGGTGTACCCTGATTGTGTTGTTTAAATCCCCGGTTCCTGCACATTGGGTTTCCAGTCCTATAGCAGGGATTATTACTCCCAGGCCATTCGCCCGTTTTTCTGTAATCACCGCATCCCAAAGAACACCGTCGGCGGTGTCCGAAGAAAGAAGTTCATCAAGGTAAACCGCAGTCCAATGGGCCTTCGACGCCCGCTCGGCCTGGATAGCAGCCTGGATAGCGGCGTCCCCCACAGCAAGACGGAGCAGCATTTCTTCTTCGTTTAAAAGTTCCGTTCCATCCGCAGATTTACCGGCTTCTTTACAGAACCAGGCGTAGATTTGCTGGTGTGCCAAAAGATCTGTGTAACGGCGGAGGGGGCTGGTCACCTGGCTGTAACTATCCAGTCCCAACCCCCAGTGATAACCGGGCTTAACGGATACCGACCGGGGCCGCATACAGCGGCGAAGCTGGCAGCTCCCGGCTAAACCGGTAAGAGGTTTTGCAGGAAGATCCCCTGCTTCCTGATGGATGAAAGGAAAAGCAATTCCTCGTTTTGCAGCCCAGGATGCCGCCCCCTCGCCGGCAAGGAGCATACATTCCCTGACCATATCTGCGGATCGATAGGAAACAATGGGTTGAATCTCTACCCGGTGATTAAACACGGAAATATGAACTTCCGGCAGCAGGATGTTTACCGCTCCCGCATCCAGGCGGCGTTCAAGATTTGCATCGCTTAATGTAACCAACTCTTTAAGAACAACGGCAGCGGAATTATCCGTTCCCCGGAGCATATCTGCATCCTCTATCAATTTATCTGCTTTTTCATAACTAAGGCGGGTAACATTTACAATAGAAGGAAAAATTTCTGTGTTTTCTATAGTACCATTGCTGTTAATGGTTAGTTTAAAAGTAAGAGCTCTGTTGGGCTCGTCCTTTAGACCCAAAGCAAAGCAAGACAGGGCATCTTCGTTAAGCATAAGCCAGGGGCCTTCGGGAAGGTAAAGCGTAGCTCCCCTGGCACAGGCAAAGCGATCCGCCGGTGAACCGCTTTTCACCACCAAAGCGGGATCTGCCACATGAACATAGAGTATCCGGCGGCCGTTTTCGTTTTCCAGAGAAAGGGCATCATCCGGGTCTTTGCTCCAGGAGCTGTCAACGGCAAATGCCGGAAGATGGCTTAGATCCCGCCGTTCTAAAGGAAACATCTCCATGGAAATTGTATTTTTATGAATCGTTTCCTTGTCAAAGGATAAATCCAAAGTTCCATGGGAAAGCCCAAAACGCCGGGGATAGGGATTAAGCCATTTATTCCAAAAGCCGCATTCAAGCAAGAGCCGGTGGGCTTCCTGGGGAGTTTCTGTCAAGCCCAAATCTTTCATGGTCCGGCTCCTGGTTGTTTTACCGTAAGCCAGAGCTTCCACATCTTGTAAAAAACGACCGTCCGATGGAAGATCCAAAGCTCTTGTCCTTAGCCGTTCCAGAAATGCTTCCCTGTCCCTGTCTTCTTTGGCTTTTCCCTGCCGTTTTTCTTCCATTATTTTGATTTCAGCAGCGCTTCTGGCAGTAACAGCATCAACAGTTCCGGTAAAATAAAGGCCGTCCTCCAGAAGAAGTCTGGCTGTCAAAGCGCTTTGCGCTGTAAATTCACCATATGCCAGTTCTGCCAATTCCCGAAGGCTTACCGGAACTCCCCCACTCTCTATCAACTCCCAGGCGCCCAACAAATCCCCGGTATCTCCGGTTTCCCTAATTTGATTGATCTGACTGACCAAACCTGCCAGGTTTTGCAGCGGCCCAGGATGAAGTATTTCGATGTCTTTTCCGCGGACTTTTATTGTTTCTTTCCCGGCCCCGGTACTGATCGTTATTTTTTCGTCCCGGTCCGAAAATCCAAGCTCGGTTACCAGAGCAGGACGGCCTTTGTACCAGACAAGACAGCTAAGTGCAGGCTTTAACATATCAAATAACCCGTGATTTAACTGTATCACTTATAGTCAATTAATATAATTAATTGACTGTTTCCGATTATAATTGTTTATTGTACATGGAATTATGCAATTCCCTTTACAATAAACTAAATTAAAGGTGTATAAAACAATATAATATATATATGGATAAACGATATGAACGCAATATTGGAGCCCTTACACAAACCGAACAGGAGCTTTTGCAAACCAAAAAGGCCGCCGTCATTGGCTGCGGCGGCCTGGGCTGCTATATAGCGGAATTTTTGGCCCGCATAGGATTGGGTCATTTAACGTTGATTGACGGTGATGTTTTTGCTCAATCAAACCTTAACCGCCAGCTTTATGCTCTGGAAACAAATCCGGGAAAAAACAAAGCTCTGGAAGCCGGAGAAAGGCTATTACAGATCAGATCCAATTTGTCCCTTAATGTTATTGATGTTTTCCTGACTAATAAAAATGCCGGGGAAGTATTGAAAGGTCATGACGTGATAATCGACGCCCTTGACAATGTAAAAGCCCGGCTGCTTGTGGAAAAAACCGCCCATACCCTGGAAATACCGCTGGTTCACGGAGCAGTGGAAGGATGGAACGCGCAAGTTTGCACGGTTTTCCCGGGAGATTTTACCTTGTCAATGCTGTATCCGGCAGATAACGAACCTGACAAGCCAAGTGTTTTGTCCTTTACACCGGCCTTTTGTGCATCCCTTCAGGCATCGGAGGCAGTGAAGGTATTGTTAAAGAAAGAAAATGTTTTAAGAAAGAAACTTTTAATTGCCGACTTAAAAGAAATGACCTTTGATATTGTAGAGTTTTAATTGATTAACGCATACCTTAAGATGATAACCATAAACAGGATGGCAACTTTCGAGACCAGCTTAATTAGGATATTGATGGATGGTCCGGAAGTATCTTTGAACGGATCCCCAACTGTATCACCGACAACGGCAGCCTTGTGCGGCTCGGATTTCTTGCCTCCGTAGTTTCCGGCTTCTATGTGTTTTTTTGCATTATCCCAGGCGCCGCCTGAATTGGCCATCATTATCGCCAGGACAAAGCCCGAAGCTGTTGCGCCTGCCAACAAACCGACCACGCCGTTGATCCCAAGGCAAATACCAGCAATAAGGGGCGAAGTAATTCCTATTAAGGTTGGCAGTATCATTTCTCTCAGGGCGCTGCGGGTGCAAATATCGACGCAGGCGCCGTAATCCGCCTCCGCAGTGCCTTCCATAAGGCCGGTGATCTCATGGAACTGCCGACGGACTTCATGAACGATACCCTGGGCCGCGTGTCCAACAGCGCTCATGGTTAAGGAAGAAAAAAGGAACGGCAGCATAACACCGATAAACAAGCCTACAAGTACCGGAGGATGTGCAAGTGAAAGGTTCAGGACAAAACCCGGATGATACACCGGGATTAACGTCTCAACCTTGTCAATAAAAGCCACAATCAGAGCCAAAGCGGTAAGCGCCGCTGAACCGATAGCAAAACCCTTGCCGGTTGCGGCAGTAGTGTTCCCGACCGCATCCAGAGCATCGGTACGGTTGCGAACCTCTTTCGGCAAGCCTGCCATTTCGGCAATGCCGCCGGCATTATCCGCTACAGGGCCATAGGCATCGGTTGCCAGGGTCATTCCTAAAGTAGAAAGCATGCCTACAGCGGAAAAACTTACCCCATAGAGGCCCTGGGCATAATTGGCGGCCCCTCCGGAAATAAAAAAGCTAAACATTACCGATGCGCCGACAATAATTATCGGAAAAAGAGTAGAAAACATTCCCAAAGAGATACCCCCAATAATCACTGTAGCGGGCCCGGTAAGGCCGGCATGGGACAGCCGCCTGGTAGGTTTGTAGTTATCCGAGGTAAAGTATTCGGTTATCGCCCCGATGCTCACGCCGGCAATAATCCCGGACAGTACCGCAAAATAAACCCCAATACGTCCCGGGTTATTGGCACAGTCAAGGCAATACCAGATCACCGGAAAAGCGCCGGCAATAACAAGACCGGAAGAAATATAAACGCCTTTACGAAGGGCGTTCAGCAGAGGCTGGTGATGCAATGTCTCTTTGCAATGCACAAAAAAGGTTCCGATTATGGAGGCAATGATTCCCAGGACAGCCATGAGCATGGGGGCCATCACTCCGCCGTAACCATAACCCGCCGAAACCGTCAGGGCCACAGCGGCAACAATTGACGCCACATACGATTCATAGAGGTCGGCGCCCATCCCTGCAACATCCCCGACATTGTCGCCAACATTGTCGGCAATGACTGCCGGGTTCCTTGGATCATCTTCGGGAATATCATGCTCGACTTTTCCAACCAGGTCGGCACCCACGTCGGCGGCCTTGGTAAAAATCCCCCCGCCTACGCGGGCAAAGAGTGCCGCGCTGGAAGCGCCCATGCCAAAAGTCAGCATGGCTGTGGAAATGTGGTTGATCTGCACATTGGGATCCAAATCGCCTGCATAAAAAACATATCTCAAGAGCAGGTACCAAATTGTCATGTCAATCAAGGCCAAACCAACAACGGTAAAGCTCATCACCGTACCCGAGGAAAACGCAACCCGCAATCCCCTGTCAAGACTCTCTGATGCGGCCTGGGCGGTTCTGGCATTGGCGGAAGTAGCGATTTTCATCCCGATAAAGCCTGAAAGACATGAAAAAAAGCCCCCGGTAGTGAACGCAACAGGGACAAATGGGTTTAGAAACCCCATAAAGGCCATAATGCCCAGGATTATAAACATTGCTGCAAAAAATAAGGCCACCGAGGTGTATTGACGTTTAAGGTAAGCGCCTGCCCCTTTGCGTATCGCAGCGGATATTTTCCGCATGGTTTCATTGCCTTCCGAAAAACTTAAGATTTTTCTTGACTGATAAAAAGCGAAAACCAGAGCCAGGACAGCCCCGGCCGGCACAAAAAAGAAAACCATGTGTTCCATTATATTTTCTCCATAACCTTATATTTTCCGGGAGCCGGGTTTTTCCACAGGGATTCCCTCCCTGCACAGTTCGCACGATCCTGCTTCCCAATTTTGTACTTCCACTCTACAGGCGGCGTAGAGGGGCCAGGGCGTTTCAGGAAGCAGCCCTGTCGAAGGGTCTACGGCACGGCGATCTACAACACAGGCCAGGGCGGCAATAACAGCTCCCTGCTTTTCCAGAACCGCGGCGCATTCGCCATAGGATTTTCCCGTGGTAATTACATCTTCTGCAATAAGAATTCTTTCCCCCGGCTTTATTTCAAAACCCCGGCGCAGGGACATCTCTCCGTTTTCATTCCGTTCGGTAAAAAAGGAACGAAGCCCAAGCTGCCTGCCCAGTTCCCAGGCGGCAATGATCCCTCCCATGGCCGGCCCAACAACTGCGTCGATTTCCAATTTTCCGGCTTTCATGTCAGCCCGTATTATTTCCGCCACAGCCGAAAGGGCCGCCTCTGCCCGTTCCGGATGCGTGAGGAGTTTGGCGCATTGAAAATAGCGGTCCCCGTGCCTGCCGGA
>JAIRRF010000003.1 GCA_031256115.1 Treponema sp. | reverse complement strand
TCTACCACCGAAGGCAGTACCCTGTCGGAAATCGACCGGAATGCGGTTTGAAGACTTTCCGCCACGGAAAGGGCATCCTGGGGAACCGGGCTGGAATAGGCTTGCTGGGCCTGGGCTTTGCTCCCCTTGGCGCAGGAAAAAGTAAGAAAGGCCGCGGCAAAACCGAGCAGGATGCCTAAAAATACCAGATTAAAAACATAAAAGTTTTTAACGGAAAGTTTCTTTATTGGGTTCATTTAACACTCCCAAAGGAATTATATCCTTTATTTACATTTACATTGTTCATTATAACACTTCTTCGGTCAGGACTTCTACGGCATTTCCTGTAACAGCCAGGGTATGTTCCCAATGGGCGGAAAGACTGCCGTCAGCGGTTACCACGGTCCAGTTGTCTTCCAATAGCTTAACATCTCCACCGCCAAAGTTGATCATCGGTTCCAGGGCAAACACCAGGCCCCGGGAAAGCCGGGGGTTAGGACCTTTGGATACATTGGGAACCTGGGGATCCTCGTGTAAATCAAAGCCGACTCCGTGGCCGCAGTAACGGGTAACAATGCCGAAACCGGCAGCTTTGGCATGGGTCTCAACGGCCCGGGAAATTACCAGGAGTCGGTCTCCCGTTTGGGCGGCGGCAATGCCCTTTTTAAGACATTCTTTCGTGGTTTGATTCAAACGCCGGGCTGCTTCGCTTACCCTTCCCGCCTCTATGGTAAGTGCCTGATCGCTGATAAAGCCCCCCAAATTAATGCCGCAGTCAATTGATACCAGATCCCCTTCGATGATTTTCCGCTTGGTTGGTATGCCGTGGATCACCGTATCGTTAAAGGAAATGCACAAGGCTCCGGGAAAAGGGTTCTTTTTTGGTCCATAACCCAGGAAGGCCGGTTTTCCCCCCCCTTGTTTTATCCAGCGCTGGGCCCACATATCCAGATCCAATGCGGAAACACCGGGCTTAACCAAGGGAATCAGTTCCCGGTACAGGGCGGAAAGCATCTTACAGGACTGCCTGATTCCTTCTATTTGCTTTTCGTTTTTAAGCCGAATCACGACGCCCTCCTGGCAGACCCCGCCGGAGGATCTCCCGCCGAATCAATTCGGCTTGCCCCTTTTCTCCAATCCGGTCAAAAGTATCGGCAAGGGATCTGAGGATCCTGCATTCTTCTTTTCGGGAAAACCCTATATTTAACAGGGCTTCCAGACAAAGAATATATTCCTGGGCATTTACAGATGATTTTAAACGCAGCCGCACCAATTCCCAAAGAAAACTTTCTACATCCGCCATAAAATGTTTAAAATAGGGCCTCCGCCGTTCCTCCCTGGTGATGGCCGCCAGCAGAGAAAAAGCTTCGAAAGACCGGCCCTGCCGGTCCAGCTCTTCCGCCAAAAGAAAGGCGCAATCCATCCAGTCTTCCCGGTCCAGGTACTTTTCCAGGGGAAATTGTAAGCCCCCGTTGTCCGTCCAGATTTCCAGGGGATTAAATCGTCCATTGTCCGGACGGAGGAGTAAATAAAATATTAATTTTGCCTGGCTTAGGGGGTCGTTTTGCCGTTCTTTTAAGAACGAGGGATAATCAAAGGTCTTAACAAACCGGGCAAAAACCCGGTCATATTCAAAACGCCTGTCAGCCCTGGAAAGCGCTTCATATGCCGAGAGGAGACGGCGCATCTGGCTTTCGGTATTTTTTCCTGCTATGTCCGGATGGAGCCGTTTTGCCCGTTCCCGAAAGGCTTTTTTTATTTCCCGGTGAGAAGCATTTTTATTGAGACCTAAAAGTGAATAGTAATTATCCATAAAAACGAATTAAGCTTGCTTGTACAGTTGATCGATAGAAGGTTCTTTCACCAACAAAACCGAGCATTTGGCGCTAATCATAATTTCCCTGTGGGCATGGGTAATAATATCCCGGGCGTTACGGTCTTTTTCCCAGCCTCCCAAAAGTATTAGATCCGCTTTTCGTTCATCTGCGGCATTTAATATTTCCGTGTAAATTGCACCCCGGCGCATTTCCCGGTCTATTTTTACCCCCTTGGCCCGGGCTAATTCTTCGACAAAGGAAAGATACCGTTCTCCGTTGGCTTCCAGGCTTTTTTCATATTCCTGGCTTTCTTCCTGGATAAATATTTTACTGAGGGTAAGCTGTTTGATAGTGGCCGTATCAATTACATATACAGCGGAAAGCTTGCAATGGTAGAGCTTTGTAAGCACAACGGCATACTTGGCCGCTAAGATGGAGGCATCTGAACCTGAGACGGCTACCACGATGTTCGAGAAAAGATGTTTTATCATTACTTGCCGAATTTTAACACAATTTCTTTACATTCTGCAAATGAATTCGAAAGGAGAATACTTTCATCAGGTTTTCCCAAAGGCCCGGTCTGCCTTCCGGAAAAGCCATGAAAGCAGGGCATTGGCCCTGTTATTAATGGACTCTCCCACCCGTTGCTTCATACCGGGGAGCATGGAAGCCTTTGCCATGGAGACACCGTAAATCAGCAGATAAGGACCGCAGTCAATAATTGCAAAAATGGAACGCAGCTTACTTTTGTCTACCACCGGTATAACTCCATAGCTCAGGGATCCTGTGTTTTCCAGATATACAATAAAGGAAGAATCGTTTGAATAGTAGTTGAATTTGTAAACATTATCCCCAAAGGTGCCGTCTTTCTGCCGGGCATAAAGGGTAATTTCAGCCGGCGGCGTCCGGTAAACCGGATCAGGCATGGGATTTTTACTATTCGGGCCCTCAACCACCGCAGAAGATTCAAAAAGAAGATGCATCCTATTCCTGCTTTTGGAAAAATATTCCAGCCCCTTCAGGGTACTGATGGTAGAAATCCCGTTGTAAAGCTCAACTTTTTCCGTTGCGGTCCAGTTTTCCTGGGAAAACGGCTTCTTGTATAAGCGCAGAGACTCCACAGAGATGTTGGGATCCAGGCCGCTGCGGCTGTTATTAATATGCCTGTTCAAAACATCATAACGGGGAACCATGCCAAGGGTAAGCGTATCAAAACGTTCCCTGGATACCGTGCCGGACTGCAAAAGCTGCCTTACCAAATCTTCAGATAAAAGGCTTTCCAGGGGAAGGGCAGAAAGTACCGTCCCCAGCAGAATATTCAAAATGGCTAAAGATAAACATCTTTTTGATATCATAAAAACCTCATTATTATAATAAAAGAATCAGGGAACCCTAAAGTTACTTCGGAAGTTTACCCAACTGACTCACGGTAGATCCTTTCAATTTCCTGTTGATTTGGCACTATGTAGGTATTGGCGGCGTTTTTCATGGGTTTGACGCTCCAGGCAGTTATTTCCGCTTCGCCGGCTTTTTCCCGCTGTCCCAGTAATTCTTCCACCCTGTCCAGGAAGGCTTCCAAATCCATACCCAACACAGTACACAGGCGGGGAATTCTTGGTTTAAAAGAAGAATCTGTTTTGTATAGGGCTTGTTCTTTTTCCCGGCACCAGAGAAGAAAACTCTTCATTAACAGGCCGTTGGCTCTTCCATGATCGGTGTTCCAGTTAAGGGTAAATTCATAACCCATGGAATGGGGGGCGGTAGTACCTGTTTGGGCAATCACCATTCCTGCAATGGTAGAAGCGAGGAGCAGTTTTTCCCGTTTTTCCCCGGCAAAAGATGACGGGTTTGTCGGAAACGAAAGCAGATCTTCCAGACAATCCATTATCATGGCAATACTTTCCCGGGCAAGGGTGTCGCTCAGGTAATCCGAGCGGATGCTTAACATTCCTTCCATCGCATGGGACAAGGCATCAATTGCAGTATTAACCGTGATATTCCGGTTAAGATCCAGCATATATTTTGCATCCAAAAAGGCAAAACCGGGAAATATTAGGGGAGAATTGACAGAACGTTTTACCGGGCCGGATTTTCTGGGTGTTCTGCCGTCTTCTTCTGTGGTATCTACCAGTACGGAATAGGGGGTTGTTTCCGAACCGGTCCCGGCAGTTGTTGGGATAACAGCCAGGGGAAGGGCTTTTGAAAAAGAAAGCCTGAACATTTCTTCTTTGGAAATATCGTTTATCGCCAGAATGGCGGCCGCTTTGGCGGCGTCCATGGGAGAGCCGCCGCCAATGGCCAGTACAAAGTCGCAGCGGCTTGTTCCGGCAAGTTTTCCTGCCTCGGACACGCAAATGTCCGTGGGGTTTGCCATAACCTGATCGTATAAGACATGTTCCTGCCCGTTGGCTTCCAGGGCTTTTACCGTATCGTCGTAGGCTCCAGAGGCCCTGGCGGAGTTTTTTCCGGTAATAACAAGGGCTTTTTTTCCCAATTGGGATATAAGAACCCGCTGTTCAAAAACACAGTTTTCACCCATAAGAATACGGGTGGGCATCAAATAATTTATTTTCATATATTACAAGGATACTTTTGTTCATGGGAAAGAACAAGACATTGTAGACACGGACAACTTTGTCGTTTTTATGGGTAAGGCGCTGCTGTTTTTAAATACGGTATATCCCTGTTCACGCCTTATTAACCCTGTTTTATCCAGATGTTCCAAATCCCTGCGGATTGATTCCTGCGAAGCATTCAAAGCTTCCGCCAGGGAACACTCATATACCTGCCGGTATTCCGCCAGGATTTCCAATATTCTGTTTTGCCGCTCAGTCATAGATGCCCCTTATAATGCTTTACCGTTGTTAAAGCTGTTTTTTATAAGGTACGAAAAAACTGCTAAAAATCCTAATTTACCGCCGAGTCAGCCACACAAATAAACTATAATAAATCCATCAAAGGGGCGGACTTTTCCGCCGGGAAAGCTCTGGAGGAACCTCCTCAGGAGCCCCGATCCTATTAGTAGAATATTTACATGGAGTTTTGCTCCTAGAATATCGAATATTTCTTATTTATTTCTCAGAGCAGAACTCCAAGCTAAAAAGACGAACAGTCTTTTTAGCGAGTCTCCTTCGGAGTGAATTGCCGGGAACCTTTCCCAACAAAAAAGTCCGCCCCTTACCATTCTAATACCGTTAATTGTATGGCATAGCAGGAAAAAACAATTTGTGCGGTAACCGCATTGAGGCGAGTTTTTGCCAAATGTAAAAACCGCGTTAACCATATTCCCCTTCTTGAAACCGTTTGCACGGTATTATAAGAGTTTGCCGATGAGAAGGATTAAATGCGCCACCTCGGCTAACGCCTGCGGTGGCACTGCGTCAACACAATTGGCAGCGCCAACTGTGTTGACGTTTACTTTCAGGCCAGTCCTTCTCGTCCCTTATACCGCAACCAGCATAAAGTCAGAGTGAAGATCACGTACTTTCTTTATTAATATGCCGCTGTTTTTCGACGAACTCATGGTCTCCACTGCGATTTGATAAGCCGTCCCTTCGACAAGTTCCGCCGGGACCACCACCTTCAGGGTCTTGGGTTCGTTTACCGCGATAA
>JAIRRF010000284.1 GCA_031256115.1 Treponema sp. | reverse complement strand
CCCGATGCAAGAAGCAACAAAGCCCCGTCTTCCGGGGGCAGGAGTATTGATACCGCCAGCCCTTCATTCGCAAACCAGCCCTTGTCCAGAGCGACATATATTCCCGTATGGTTGGTATTGGGAGTCCAGTCCAGCACAATACGAACCGGTTCCCCGGCTATTTCTGCCTTTTCTGCACTGCACCCTATAATAATCATTACCAATATGCATCCCACAAAGGCACGGAAGTCTACAGGAAAACATTTTCTGAAATTCCTCTCGCGGAGATCGCAGAGGAAAACGTTCAATGTCCTTTGCTCATAAAATTGCTGCGATAGCAGCTTCTTTGCGGCTTTGTGTGAATTATAATTAAATATTTTTTTCATTTGCTTACTCCTTATGCTTCCAGGGTGTTGCGGCACGTTCTATTAATTCCACTAATTTAATTAGTCCCAAGCTAAGCAGAGAAACCAGAACAATTGCGGCGAACATCCGGTCGAAGGAATAGGATTTCCGCACCCGGATCATGTATACTCCCAGCCCTGCGTCTCCCCCCAGCCATTCGGCAATCACCGCTCCGATGATCGAATAGGATGCGGATATCCTGAGGGCGGAAAAAAAAGCAGGCAGACTCTGGGGCAGTTTAATGTACCGGTACAGGTCCGGGAGTTTTGCACCCATGGACTTTAGGAGTTTAAGCTGATCCTCATCGGCCTGGGTAAAGGCTCCAAGGAGTCCTACCGTAAGGGGAAAAAAACAAGTCAGGAAAACAAGCGCGATTTTGGGGGCCGAACCGTAACCCATCCACAGTACAAGGAGGGGCGCCAGGGCTATGACAGGCATGGTCTGGGTTAGGGTAAGGAGAGGGCTTAGCGCTTCTTTTACTATGCGGTTTGCATCCATAAGGAGCGCCAGGACAAACGAAAAGGCCAGGGCCAGCGCCAGTCCCGCACCGGCTTCCTTCAGGGTTTGCAGAAGGTGCATCCATAAAAGGGGAAAATCCTTTACCGCCGCCATAACAATCTGCGCCGGGCCGGGAAGCATATAGGGCGGCATTATACCGGAATAACTGATTCCCTGCCAAAGAAGGATAAATGTTGGACCTATGATATGTTTTATTCTTATTTTTTTGAAAATGGAAAATTTCTTCTCTAATTCCTCACGAGGAGCCGTCGTTTGTGAACAACCGAAGACGCAAAGGGAAACGGAATTTACAGGTGTTCGAGACTTTGCGTCTTTGCGCCTTTGCGTGAGATAATTAAAGATAATTTTTGTAAAAATCATAAAACCTCCTTTACGGAGGCTTTTACAAAGGCGTCGTTTGCAAGCAAACGAAAACGCTTTTTTCCCTCCGCCGGCATTATCCGGATCAGGTATGGCATCATTGCAGATACCTAGGGTTTAAAGCGTTTGAAAGCCGCTTATTCTCAGCCGGGATCACCCAGCACCCCATGATAATAAATAAAAATAGCTAATAAAAACGGATTAGTCAAGCATGTTTTTCTTTGGGCGTTCCTGTTGTGGTTACCTTTTTTCCATGGTATAATAATACTATGGGAAAAAAAGTTTATACTATAAACGGGCAAATGTACATTATTGATGATGAGACTGGCGAGATCGAAACAATATATATAAAAAACGAACCGGTTCCGCCTAAAGACCTAAAGGAACTCATCAAGCTTTTAGCGCAAAATCAGAAAGAGTAATCCTCTAAACTTAGCAGGGAAGGCGCTATTGTTGCGTTATATAGAAAGCTACCCATTTAAAAGATCCGCCAGACGGCGGTAGCTTTGGTTCACCTCGTGCTTAATGGTAATGTCCACATCTTCTCCCAGTTCGTCGATTAATGATTCCAGGCTTGCGATACTTTCATTCATGGCAGTATGAAAACCGCGGGAGCAGCGAAACCAGTAGCTGCCGTTGCCATTGGTAAACAGGGCGATAAATCCCAGTTCTTTTTTGTCTGAATGCCCGCTGGTCACTGTAGGAAGCAGTATCTGGGGAAGGCAGTTGATAAGCAAGATAAGACTGTCCGCTTCGGCGGAATAATATGTTGTTTTCCGCGGCCATTTCCGTTCAAAAGCGCCTGCCGGCTCAAGGATTGGTAACAGAGTCAATATAAGAGAAAGTTTTTCTCCCGCTAAAAGGGTATGCTCCTTAATGGTGATGATTCCCCGGAGTCTCCGGTATTGATCGGCGTCGATGGTTTCGGCGCCGGACTCTTTTAACAGTTTAAGTTTTTCCCAGGGAAGAATAACATGTTTTTTTCCTTTGATTGTTTCGATGGTAAATAATTCATTCCCCAGTTTAATGTTGTTGGTAAAGTCCCGGCGTCGCTTTCTTTCTTCCTGCCCGGTATCACCGGCTCCGGCTATGCCGATGGCTCCGGCTATGCCGGAGGGTCCTCCCAAATCTGACAGGAGCATGGGGCTGATTTGTCCCAGGATTTCCGGAGTAAGGGGGCTCACAGACATGGCGTACATTCTGGTGGTCCGGACAATTTCTCCCGCCACAATGTACCGCGGGCCCGGAACTTCTTCCCGCCGCTTAAACATTACCGAACCAGGGTGGATCATAATCCGGTCCGCAGTAAGGCTCCTGTAAGTGCTTCCCAGGCCTCCCTGCTTTCCACCTTCCCGAACGCAGACAAACTGTATAAGTCCCCGGCCTATGCAACAAAGGTATTCTTCGGTACTTCCCCCGGCAAGGATCGGGATTTTCAAATCCGAAACAATTTCTTCCAATTGTACGGTTACATTGGCTATTTCCGCCATAGCCCGCTCGTCAAGATAATTTTTTTCACAAAAGGTTTGTTTGTTTGCAGAATCCAGGTAAGAACGGTACAACTTCAGGTATGAAACAAAATCCCCGTTGTTGTCCCGGAAACGGTGATGTGCCCGGCGGGCGTCCATTTCCTCCCCTGGGGGCAGCACATAGGGACTTTGGGTTGAAAGAAAAGCGGCGGCGGTAATGGTCTCTTCAATTACCTTGGGATACCGGAGTATGGCTTCAACGATGATTCTTGAATGCCGGGGAGCCAGGGGAAATTCAGTCATCAACTT
>JAIRRF010000223.1 GCA_031256115.1 Treponema sp. | reverse complement strand
TTCTATCCCCTGGCATTTGTAATAATCCTTATTTTTGCGTTAGGTCTTAGCGGCGGGGTTTTTTTTGGATTGGAAAACCTGGATAGGGTAGGTCTTACCGCTATTATTGAGAAACCGCAAGTTAAATTTACCGGGTCGGGACTTATTCTTGGTTCCGGTAGAAACCAAACCATCGTTTTAGGCAGTCCAAACGAACCAGGAAGAGCAAAATTTGTAAAAATCGAAAGTGTTCTGCCGGGAAACCTTTCCCTTAGTTATCAGGGACAGGATACTCCCCTATATCAAATGAGGCTGCCCTTTTTTCCTGAAGAAAGCGGATTTTTTAACAGTGTCAACAGGGATATTGTGCATAATGTCCGTACTTTTTCTGTCCGGTATAATGCCGGTTATCTTGCTTTTGGAATCTATGCCGGTTCTTTAGCAGCATTTTTAATTTCTCTGGGCTGTATGGTAAACATCAGTTATTGGTCCCTGGCCAATTTATTTTTTGGCGCCCTGGCTTTCCGAGGCGCTTTGGCTCTGGAAAACTTTTTTGACCAACGCAACATTAACAGTTTGCTCTCTTCTTTTGCAGGAAATATGATTCCGGAATCTTTCATGGGCTCCATCATCTTTTGCGCCCTTTGTGTACTGATTCTGCTGTATTCCGGATTGGTTTATTTAGCCAGGGGGAGGATCTCTGATGGCTAAGGAGAGAGATGGTATTTCCCCACTGTTGGTCTTTTTTCTGTATATTGCAGCGGCATTTATTTGTATCTGCGGATACCGGTATTTTTTTCCTGCAAATCAGGGTTTTATGGAAATACTGGATCGTTTTAAACTTTTTTGGCTGTTATCAGGCGGGATGATCACTTTTATAGATCTGTTTCCTGCTCTGGCTTTTTCCGGACTTGTTATTCCTTTTGGCCTTAAGGAACATTCTGAAGGGGGTTATGCAGGTTCGGCCTATATTGGAAAAAAAGGATTTTCGCTTATTTTTTTTAAATACCTGTCGATACCGGTAATTACTGCATTTACCGCCGCAGTTCTTTACGGTCTTTTATTTTTTTTAGCTCTGCCTTTGACTATGAGCTACAGGAATACAATAATTGATCAAAGCCAGCTTTTTGGTCATGCCAAAACCACAATGGAAAAAAAAGCGGAGGAAAATAAATGGGATGAAGTTTCTTATTTTGCCGGTATCTGCGAAAAAATTTGGCCGGGTAATAAGGAGATAGAATCCTTTAAAGAGAAAAACTCAGACTCCATTAGAGCCTACCACAGCCAATCATCTGCCGGAAGAAATAAAACTCCGGCAGATGAAAATCCAGTCTGGGCCGGTATACCGGGCGACCCCCTGACTTCTTCCGAGGCCCTTATACTGGCAGAAGAGGCTTTTGACAATGAACGGTACTACGATTCCCATTGGCTTGCGGTTCTGGCAGATAGGCTTGCCCAGCCAGGTTCAATAGAAAAAAACTCCGCAGTTGCCATGGCCTCAAGAGCCTGGGAAAAAATTTCCGCCCTGGGGCCGAATGAACTGGAAAAAGACAAGTTTTCTTTGTTCACCAGAAAGCGAGAAGCCTACGAAGCAATGAATGACAGGGACTATGTCAGTGCTTTTTATGGTTTTCTTGAACTTTCTGCTCTTACGCCTGATGATCCGGATGTAGAAAAATACCTGGACTTATGCAAAACCGGTGTAGCCGAGACAGCTTTTTTTATCGATGAACTGGATCTGTCCATCGGTACTACAATGTTGGGGCCGGTTTTTTCTCTTCCAACAGAAAACGATGACAGGATTGTCCTCCGTTTTGACACCCTGGCATTATCAAAAAACTCCGCTTATGTTCATGGGGCCGAGCTGGTCGCCGTTGATGCTGAGGGCCGTTTCCTTCTTCAAATAAATTCCGATTATGCCAAATTGATTTCCTTTATCGCCAGGGATAAGGAGGATAGATCTGCTGACAAAACTGTTTTGTTGTTGCGGGCACTGGATCGCAATGATAAAAACCATAGCAGCGAACCTGTGATAAGAAGCGATACCCATAGCCGGATAGACCCGGTTATGGATATAAATCAAATAATGCTTAATATAAGTTTTAATGATTTTGTGCTGCTTGCAAATATGAATCAGGGAATCGAAACCCTTAACCTGCGTGACCTTTTTACCGCAGAAAAGACCTTTGGAGACTATGGTTTTGTCAGGGAGAGTTTTGGGGCGGAAATTCTAAACCGTATGGGGAATACCTTGTTTTTTCTTCCCATGACAATATTGATCCTGATCCTGGGCTGGCGCTACAGAGCCAGGAAAAAACCCCGGTATGTTTATTTACCCATGCTTGCGCTGCTTCCTTTGGTTTTTTTCGTGGTACTTCTTTTTTACCGGAATATTATCATTCACCTTTCTATTTGGCTTTCTTTGAGTTATGATTTGTCCACAGCTCTGGTTTTCATTTGTGCCGGTGCGGGCTTCCTTTTTCTTTTGGCAATGATGCTGCTTGCTGCCCAGCATGGATAATTAGACCTTTGATATGTCAGCTCCCAATACGGAAAGCCGGTTTACCAGATTTTCATAACCCCGCTCAATTTGGTACACATTGCGGATTACACTTTTTCCTTCGGCGCATAACGCGGCAATCACCATAGCCATACCGGCCCGTACATCCGGGCTGGTTAGTTCCGACCCTGCCAGTTTTGCGGGACCCGAGATCACCGCCCTATGGGGATCGCAAAGGACGATCCGGGCGCCCATGCCGATAAGTTTGTCAACAAAAAACATCCGGGACTCAAACATTTTTTCATGCACCAGAA
Organism: Treponema sp.; assembly: GCA_031256115.1. Classification (GTDB taxonomy): domain Bacteria; phylum Spirochaetota; class Spirochaetia; order Treponematales; family Breznakiellaceae; genus WRIV01. The sequence continues at coordinate 3,891 of JAIRRF010000223.1, read as the reverse complement.
CGGTTCCTTCAACCTGGGTGGCAACCACAATAATGATGCTGGTAAGATCCGGCGGAAAACCAGGCCAGGGAGCATCATCGATTTTGGGGATCATGCCGCCCAGATCATGATTTACTTTCATGGCCTGTTTTTTGGGAACCCTAAGCACAGTGCCTTCGTGTTCCCAAATTATGCCAAGTTTGCCGAATGCCATTTTTGCAGGCCGAAGTTCGCTAATTCTGGGCCCGGTAATTTCCAGTTCCCCTCTGGTGGCCGCCGCAAGGCCGATAAAAGAACCTACTTCCATATAATCTGAGCCGATGGTGTAATCACAGGATTGGAGTTTTTTTACTCCCGTAATAGTAAGAATGTTGGAGCCGATTCCTTCGATGAGCGCCCCCATGGAAACAAGCATCCTGCACAGATCCTGCACATGAGGTTCGCTGGCAGCATTGTTAAGGATTGTTTTTCCCTCCGCTAAGACCGCCGCCATGACGGCGTTTTCTGTGGCGGTTACCGAGGCTTCATCAAGAAAGATATCCGCCCCCTTTAGTTTTTTTGCCGAAAAGATAAAAGCATCTTTAACGCTTACCTCTGCTCCCAGTTCCGTAAGAGCCAAAAAATGAGTATCAAGCCTCCTCCGTCCAATAACATCCCCCCCAGGGGGCGGTAAAATTACTTTTCCGGTTCTTGCCAAAAGCGGGCCCGCAAAGAGTATGGATGCCCGTATCTTTATTGCCGCTTCCACCGGTACCCGGGATTCATTTATATTTCCCATAGAAAACCGGTACATATTGGGTTCCACCTGTTCCACCGTACCGCCAAGAGACCGGAATACATCCAGCATAACCTGGACATCTTCTATTTCGGGGATATTTCTTAAAATCACCGGTTCATCGGTTAAAATTGCGGCGGCAATGCATGGAAGGGCGGCGTTTTTGTTTCCACTGGCCTTGATTTTTCCGCATATCGGGGAGCCCCCTGTAATCAAATACTGGCTCATGCACAAGCCGCCTCCCAGCGGCGAATTAAAACAATTTCCTTACGCTCGAGCCGAAGGCTCATATATTAAAACTATTGTAGCGGAGGGATAGGGCAGAGTAAAGCGTTCAAATAATTGATAAGATAAAACAATGATTGAGCAGCGGAGTTTATTGATTAGGGCATTAAAGTATTCTTTTCCTGTTTTTCTGGGGTATGTTGCCATAGGCATTGCTTTCGGCCTTTTTACAGTGGAACGAGGTTATCCATGGTATTTGGCTTTGATTACTGGGATAATAATGTTTGCCGGAGCAGGTCAATTTATTGCGGTGGGGCTTTTTGCCGCCGGCGCTTCTCTGGCAGAAGCAGTGTTGGTTGAATTTATGGTAAATGCCCGTCACATGGCCTACGGGCTTTCCATGATCCGGCGTTTCCGCAGCGCCGGGTTTTATCGTTTTTATCTAATCTTTGCTCTAACCGATGAAACCTTTGCCCTGCTTTCGTCCCTGCCAGCGACTTCTGCAGATGACAATTCCCCGGATGGATACAAATCAGAGCAGGTCCGGCGAGTGCGTTTTATGTTTTTGGTGTCCCTCTTAAATCATATTTACTGGAATACGGGGATACTTATCGGCGCTTTGGCGGGCTCCATCATTCCCTGGGATTTTCATGGGGTAGGCTTTGCCCTGACTGCTCTTTTTATTGTACTGATGATAGAACAGATCCTTCGAATAAGACGGCCCGCTCCTTTTGTCATCTCTGCTTTTACCGCCGTGGCTGCGGTGTTCCTTTTGCCGGGAGCGCTTTCCGGCCGGTTTTCCCTGTTAAGTGCCATGATAATGAGCCTTGGTTTTGTTCAGCTTTTTGAAACCTCCAGAACCAGGAGCAGGCCGTGTTAAGTGTCAAAACAGCTATGTTTTATACCGTTGTATTGGGAGGGGTAATTTTCTTATGCCGGTTCCTGCCTTTTATTATTTTCAAGGAAAAAACCGGAACGGAAAAAAGCAAAGATAGAATAAGGGCCTTTCTTGAATTTGTGGAAGCAGCGGTTCCTGCGACGGCCATGACGGTGCTGGCCGTTAATGCTCTGGCTTCTGCGGTTAAAGAAACATTGGCAGTCCAGCCTCAGGATTTGGCAAAGCTTGTCCCCATGGGAACGGCAGCCTTGGTTACCGCTATTCTCCATCTCCTGAAACGGAATGCCCTAATCAGCATATTCGGCGGAACAGCACTGTATATGCTGTTAAACTCTTTTGTATTATAATTGTAGGGAGTATTAATTAATGAAGACAGTCACCGGGACAAGTTTTTTAAAGGCAATCGGATTACAGCTGATACTTGGATTATTATTTTTAGTCTCCGCTCTTATGGTACTTTTAATTTCGGTGGTGGTAAGACGTCAAATGAACCAGAATGTGGTCATGATCACCGAATCAACCCAGAACCACCTCTTGGCCGCAGCCCAAGCCGCAGCCGCATATGTAAGCTCCGAAGAACTGGACCGCTACCATACTGTTGAAGATACAGAGACAAAAGATTATACGAATCTTAGAAAAAGACTCATACATTTTGCAGAAGAATACAATATTCTCTATGTCTATTACTGGCGGGAATATAAAGAAGGCACTTTACAGTACATTGTTGATAACGATTTAGACCCGGAGAGCCAGGTAGGGCCCGGCAGTATTTATGAAATTGAAGATGTTGCGCTTGACGCTCTATCCGGACGGGCAGGCGTAACCGATCTGGGCACCTATACTCCCGAATGGGACGGCCTTATTACTGCCTATGCTCCGGTACACGACAATGAAGGAAATTTTTACTGCGTTGCCGGCGTGGACATCAGCGACGAATTTATCTTTATCCAAAACAGAAATTCCCGGAACATGACGATCCTCCAGATAACAGCCCTATCAATCTCGGTAATTTTCAGTGTCCTGAATATGCGGCTCTACCGCCGCAAGGCCAAGCAAATCGAAGAAGCCCATGTAAAGCTCCAGTATTTCAACAAGAACCTGCGCCGGGCTTTTTCCACGGACCTTTCTGAAGATGTAGTAGAAGAGATTGTTACCGATCCTACCCGTCTGCAACTGGGAGGGATTAAACGCCATATGACCGCTTTATTTACGGATGTCAAAAACTTTACCAGTATAGCGGAGGCGCTGGCTCCGGAACACCTGGTAGACCTGCTTAACTATTACCTTTCAACCATGAGTGATGTCATTCTGGAATATAAAGGAACCATTGATAAATTCGAAGGGGACGCAATCATTTCTTTTTTTGGCGCTCCCCTGGAGCTTTCCGATCACGCCCTGCGGGCCTGTATTACCGCCATTGTTATGAAACGGCTGGAGAAAAGGATGAATAAACATATTTCTGAAAAAGGGATAAGTCCTACGCCGCTTCTTACCAGGATTGGGATAAACTCGGGTGATATGATTGTGGGGAATATGGGAACCCAAAAGAAGATGAACTATACGATTATCAGCAATGCGGTTAATCTGGCGGCCCGGTTTGAAGGGGTAAACAAACAATACGGAACATGGATTCTGACATCGGAGGGCACCATAAGGGAAACCGGAAAGAAACTTCTTACCCGCAAGCTTGACCGGATAAGGGTGGTAGGAATAAAGGAACCCGTACGTATCTTTGAAGTATTGGAAACAAGCGCTCATGCGCCGGCGGCATTGCAGGAAAAAGTTCATCAGTTTCATCAAGGCCTGGAACTGTTTGAGTCCCGTAACTGGAAGGATGCGGAAAATACATTCAGCCGGGTGTTAAAGTTGTTCCCCGGGGATAAGCCCACGGAAGTTTTTTATAACCGCTGCCGGAAGTACCAGGAAAAAGCACCTCCCGGCGACTGGGACGGAGTGTTTGACCTTACAGAAAAATGAACACTTAAAACAGCAATTTACCGCTGAGCCAGTCAAA
>JAIRRF010000202.1 GCA_031256115.1 Treponema sp. | reverse complement strand
TAGTTGCCCTGGTGGTTTTTGAGCAACAGGGGCAGCGGAAAATTTCCGTCCATTATGCCAAACGTATTGTTGGTCGGCGAATGTACGGAGCGCAAAATACCTATATCCCCTTTAAGATTAACCCCTCCGGGGTAATACCGGTAATTTTTGCCTCATCGATACTCACCTTTCCCGTTCAGATTGCCTCGATGATTGGAGGGAATGTGGCATGGATGGGGCTTGTATCCAGACTTTTGTCTCCCCGGGGAGTGCTTTACAATATTTTGTATGTGCTTTTTATTATTTTCTTTGCATATTTTTATACGCAGGTTACCCTTAACCCCTTAGAAATAGCCAAGAATATCCGGGAGAACGGCGGATCCATTCCGGGGATCAGGACAGATCGAATCGAGGAGTACCTTACCAGGATCCTTAACCGGATTGTTCTTCCCGGCGCGTTGTATTTGGCGGCAATTGCCGTGCTTCCTACGGTAATTCAATATTTATTTAATTTTCCATCTTCCATTTCGTATCTTATGGGCGGTACATCACTGTTGATCATGGTAGGTGTGGATTTGGACACCATGAGCCAGGTGGAAAGTTTGTTAAAGATGCATCACCACGAGGGCTTGACAAGAAAAGGCCGGCTTCGGGGCAGGAATCTATAAGAGAAATGAGGAGCAAGGAATGAAAGTCCGGACCAGTGTTAAACCGATCTGCGACAAATGTAAGGTAATTAAACGGAACGGAGTAATCCGGATTATCTGTAAAAATCCCAAGCATAAGCAGAAACAAGGATAGGAGAAATATGGCACGTATCGCGGGAATAGACCTTCCTAACAAACATGTGAATATAGCGCTTACCTATATTTTCGGCATCGGCAGATCCAGTGCGGATAAAATCTGCGAAAAGGCAAAGATCGATCCCTATAGACGAATTAATGATCTTTCCCAGGAAGAACTGAATGTTCTTCGTCACCTGATCGAAAACGACTACAAAGTAGAGGGACGCCTAAGGACCGAGGTTGCCCTGAATATTAAACGGCTAATGGACATAGGCTGTTACCGGGGACTCCGGCACCGGAAGGGTCTTCCCCTGCGGGGACAACGGACCCGGACCAATGCACGGACCCGGAAGGGTAAAAAGAAAACCGTGGCCGGAAAGAAAAAGTAGCTTAATTTTATAACCTTGGGTTTTAAATTAAATGTGGAGGATTTGAGTGGCTGTTGCTTCAAAGAAGAAGAAAGAAAAAAAATCGGTTTACGAGGGAAACGTTTATATTCAGGCTACGTTTAACAATACCATCGTAACCATTACGGACCTTATGGGTAACGCCATCTCCTGGGCAAGTTCCGGGGGTTTGAATTTCCGGGGAGCGAAAAAATCAACTCCCTTTGCGGCCCAAACCGTAACTGAAACTGCGGCCCAAAAAGCCCTGCAGGTGGGACTTAGGGAAGTCCATGTTTATGTAAAGGGGCCCGGTATCGGACGGGAATCCGCCATTAGGCAGCTGGGCGTGCTTGGTATTAAGGTAAAGTCGATCAACGACGTAACCCCCATTCCCCATAACGGTTGCAGACCCCGTAAAACCCGCCGTATATAAGGAGTGAGCGATGGCTAGATATACCGGTCCTGTTTGCCGCCTTTGCCGGACAGAAGGCAAAAAGCTGATGCTTAAGGGGGAACGCTGCAAGAGTGACAAGTGTGCAATAAATAAAAAGCGTCCTGCTCCGGGAAAAGATCCCAAGGGAAGGATAGGAAAACGGAGCGATTACGGCACACAACTCCGGGAAAAGCAAAAACTCCGCCGGACCTACGGAATGCAGGAAAAGCAATTCAGGTTTTTTTTCCAGCGGGCCCTGCGTATGGCAGGTATTACAGGGGAGAACCTTTTTTCTTTTCTGGAACGTCGGCTGGATAATGTGGTTTACCGGCTAAGATTTGCCGCTTCAAGAAGTCAGGCCCGGCAGATCGTGCTTCACGGTCATGTGCAGGTTAACGGAAAAAAAGTAAACATTCCTTCCTATTTCGTTAAACCGGAAGATGTAATAGAGATACGGGAAGGCAGCAGGAATATGGTTATAATTAAGGAAGCCCTTAAGGAATTCGGCAAATCCGGGGTAATGCCCTGGCTTCAACTGGATCCCGATACGATGAAGGGTACGTTCCTTGCTGTTCCGCGGCGCAGTGATATTAAGGACCTGGCGGACATTCGGGAACAAATGATCGTAGAGTTTTATTCTAAATAAGGAGAAGTTACCATGGCCAGGAAGAATCTGCTTCAAGGATTCAAACGTCCAAAAGGTATTACTTTCGAGCATGGCGAGATAAGGCCAAATTACGGTAAATTTATCGCAAGTCCTTTCCAGCCCGGGTTCGGTACGACGGTGGGTAATACACTCCGGCGTGTTTTGCTTTCTTCGATACAGGGCTATGCCATAACGGCGGTAAAAATTACTTCTTTTGATACAAACGGAAATGCCCATATGATTTCCAGTGAATTTGAAAGTATTCCAAACATAATGGAAGATACCCTGGAAGTAATCAGCAATCTGAAACAAATCAGGCTTCATCTGCAGCAGGATCAGGAACAGGTTGTCCTTGCCTATGAATGGTCGGGAAGAACTGTGGTAAAGAGTGATGATTTTGAAAAAGAAGGGCAGGTAGAGATTTTTATTCCAGGACGCCATGTAATGACCCTAATGGATAATGCCCATGTTGAGTTTGAAATTCAAATTGATTTGGGCAGAGGATATGTTCCCTCCGAAGTGAACGAACATTATGTGGATGTAATCGGTACCATTCCGCTGGATGCCATCTTTTCCCCGGTTAAAAAGGTTAAATATGCGGTGGTTCCCACCAGGGTAGGGCAACGAAGTGATTACGATAAACTTGTTCTGGAAATCTGGACAGACGGAACCATTAAACCGGATGACGCCCTGGCGGAAGCGGCCAAAATCGCCAAGGATCATTTTTCCGTATTTATTAACTTTGATGAAAATTCCCTGGGCTCCGAACTGGATGATGATCCCGATGACGAACGAATCCGGCAGATCCTTAATACTCCGGTGGAAGAACTAGAACTTTCGGTTCGTTCTTCCAATTGTCTTAAAAACGCCAATATTAAGACTATTGGGGAGCTGACCAGAAAAACCGAAGATGATATTGCGAAAACCCGGAATTTCGGCAAAAAATCTCTTCAGGAGATAAAGGAAAAGCTGAGGGAATGGAATCTGGGCCTGGGAATTACCGATGTTAATGTTTTAAGAAACGCTGTCAGGAATGCTCCTCAAAAGGAAGAAGAAGATGAAACATAAACGAGGTTTTAATCCCCTGGAGCGGAGTAGCGCCCACCGGAAAGCTTTGCATCGTAATATGGTAACATCCCTTTTTATCTATGAACGGATTAAAACTACCAAGGCAAAAGCTCTGGCGGTACGCAGGACCGCTGAACGGCTGATTACCCGAGCTAAAATTGATTCTGTTCATAACCGGCGAATTGCATCAAACCGGCTTTTTAGTGAAGCCGTGGTAGCCAAGCTCTTTACCAATATTGGACCCAGGATGAAAGACAGACCGGGGGGTTATACGCGGATCATCAAACTGGGGCCCAGACCCGGGGATGCTTCGGAAATTGTAATTCTTGAACTGGTGGATTATGTCCTTAAAACCGGCGAAGAAAAGGACAAAAAGGCGAAAAAAGCGGAAAAAAAAGCCAGGAAAAAGCTGCCGGAAAAAGAAAAGCAGGAAAAAGGGAAAAAGGAGTAATCCATGTCTAAGGCGCACAGAGGTAAGGGGCTCCGGGGTCAGGCGACCACCAGGGGAATGTGCCCCCTTTGCAAACGGGACGGCGTAAAGATCCTCTACGAACTGGAAGCCAACAAAACCAAGATTAAGGTCTGCAAACCCTGTAAAGCTGCGGTGGCCCACGGAAAAAAGAACCTTTCTACTCTTTCTGTCGAAGACGCTGCCAGAGAGGATTAGGGGCCTGTCGGAAAAATTCTGGATTTCTCCGATATTGGAACCTCGAATAATCACTGAGGATACTTCATATTTGGTATTGTATAAACCTCCCAGGTTGCATACTGCACCCCTTAGAGAAGGGGAAGAAAACACCCTGCTGGACTGGGCCGCCAGGCGGTTTCCTGATATTTTGTTGATCAATGGCCGCAAAAAATTTGAAGGGGGCCTGGTCCACCGGCTTGATTTTGAAACCCAGGGACTTGTTTTATGCGCCAGAACAAATAAAGCATTAAAGTTTTTTGTGGACCAACAGGAAAAAGGCTTAATCGTTAAGGAATATGAAGCTCTTACGGCGTCAATGCAGACTGATAAAATATTGACCGTGATCGAAAGCTCCTTTCGTCCCTATGGAAAAGGAAGGAAAGAAGTACGGCCTGTTCCAGTTGGAAATCCAATCTACAAAACGGAAATTCTATCCTGCGAAAAAACAGAGGATCAATGTTTTTTCCGGCTCCGCATCAGTAAAGGCTACCGCCACCAAATCCGCTGCCATATGGCCTGGATTGGACAACCCATAGTAAATGATTATATTTATGGGAATTACAAGAAAGAAAGCGGTCAGGTATATGGAAAACCGGGGATGGATGCTTTTCTGGCCCTAAGGGCATCTTCTATTGCATTTAATGATCCGGATACGGGAAAACGCAAACAATTTACAATTTGATTTTCAAACATTTTCGTATTTCCGCTGCCAAATAAAATGATCCGCAGCCCAGGATGGGAAGGGATTTTTCTTTTCCTGTTTTTAGGGCTTCATCAATAGCTGCGAAAGTATCGGGGGCATAAAAAATGTTTTCTTGAACACAAGTTCCGATTCTGGTTTTTGCCGCCGAACGGAATGCTTCATAAACAGCCCCAGGATTGCTTGCTTTGAAGTTTCCCGGCGAAGTTATGATGCAGCGGCTAAAACGCGGCAGGAGCAATCCGGCCATTGATGTATAGTCCTTGTCCGCCGCACAGGCGAAAAGCAGGATACCCCTGTTTCCGAATAATTGACAAAAAGTTTCAGCACATAATCCAATGCTTTGCGGCGTATGGGCGCCGTCTGCAATAAAAACAGGATCAGAGTTCAGCTTTTCAAAACGGGCAGGAAGGGAAACCGTTTTT
>JAIRRF010000337.1 GCA_031256115.1 Treponema sp. | reverse complement strand
TTACCATAAAAGTCGGACGCGGAAAAAAGAGTTCTTTTTCAATGCTTGCCCCGGGTGTAAATTGGCAAAATATACGGATTCTGGCTGTCGATGACATGGTTGAAGAACGCAAACAATTTCAGGATATATTCGGTCATCTTGGCATACAGTGCGATGTTGCGTCTGACGGCAGGGAAGCCTGGAACTTTATTGAAGAACACGGTGAGTATGATATATATTTTATTGATTGGCGTATGCCGGTCATGGATGGGATTGAACTTACAAGGCGGATCAAATCACGCAATGGAAGCCGCCCATCCGTGGTAACAATGATTACCGCTGCGGACTGGGAACAAATCAAAGACGAGGCCTTTAAAGCGGGTGTAGACAAATATTTATTGAAACCGCTGTTTTCATCCATGATCATTGATTGTGTAAACGAATGTCTGGGCGTGGATCAAGGCAAAAAAGAAGATGTTACGGTCAGGGAACACGAGTTTGAGGGCAAGAGGTTATTGGTTGCCGAAGACATTGAAATCAACCGCGAAATACTTATGGCGCTTTTGGAAGACACAGGGTTGATTATCGACTGCGCCGAAAACGGCAAGGAAGCCCTGGATATAATAGAAGCAAACCCAAACAAATACGACATGGTGTTCATGGACGTACAAATGCCCCAGATGGACGGACTTGAGGCCACCCGGCGTATACGCGCATTAGAGTTAGAACGAAGTTCTAACTCTAATGCTGAGGAGTTTCCTTCGGAAACTCCGGGTAAAAGCAGTGAACGACCAAAGGGCGTTCCGATAATTGCAATGACCGCAAATGTATTTAAGTCCGACATTGACGCGTGTTTTGCTGCGGGCATGGACGGGCATCTTGGAAAACCCCTTGATATTGACGATGTGAAGGAAAAGCTGCGCAAGTATTTAAAGACGCATAATTGAAATACGCATAGGAATTTGTGTGGATTTTATAAAGAAAATTAAAGAGACCCTGTTTCCCAGACGTCAGGGATTAATTAAACTTTCTCCCAAAGAATCGTTCTCCATGCTCCGGTCCTACGCATACGGCAAAATTCAACCCCAGTTCAGGGCAGTATTCCTAGTAAGCGCTTTTTTGGCTGCATCCCAATATTTTATCCTGGGGGTACCCCTCCAAAACGCATTAACCGTCTCAATTTGTGTCGGCGCGGCAATTTTGGGTTTGTCCTTTTTTTTGGAAGGACTTTTTCTGGGAGTCATGCCCCTGGGCGAACAATGCGGAATGCGGCTGCCCGCAAAGATCGGCGCAGCGGGAATTGCAGTTTTTTCCATCATTGTCGGCATTACCGCAACCCTCGCAGAACCGGCAGTGGGGGTACTCCGGCAGCAAGGAAGCGTTATCCCCGCATGGAATGCCCCTCTTCTTTTCCTCTTGCTTAACCGGGGCACCACATGGCTTGTGGCGGCCATTGCAATTGGCGTGGGGCTTTCGGTGGTGTTGGGGGTGTACCGTTTTATGTTCGGCTGGGGTTTTAAGCCGCCGGTATTTATCATTATTCCAATCCTACTGGCCCTTAGCAGTGTATTTGACCAAAACCCTATTCTTCGTCCTGTAGTAAATCTTGCCTGGGATACCGGCGGAGCGGCAACCGGAGCGGTTACGGTGCCTATTATACTGGCCCTGGGCCTTGGGGTAGTAAAAATAGGAGGAAAGAGGGCAAACAGTTCAGGAATGGGGCTGGTAACCCTTGCCTCGGCTCTGCCGGTGGCGGCTGTCTTGCTTTTAGGATTCTTGATTAGCCCCAAGGTTCCTATGCCTTCAGATACGGCATCCTTTTTTTCCCCTGAACCTGAACAGCGGGCAAAAGCCGTCTATGTGGCCGGCTCTGTCGAAGAGCTGCAAAGAATTGCGGAAGCCGCAGTCCATTCAGGTGAACTTACCCATTCTGACTTTGCCCAATGTTTTCCCCAGGGTACCATTGGCGTACAGAATCAACAGCCGGAAATTGCCGTATTTTCCGCAAAAAATATTCTGGAAGGCCTGGGCATTGCCCTGTTTTCCGTAATACCCCTTACTCTTGCGTTGATCATCTCCATTACTGTAATAGCCCGGGATCGGCTCCATAACGCTGATATTGTTTTTTTGGGAATAATATTTGCAGCCATCGGAATGTTTGCCTTAAACCTGGGAATGAACGGGGGTGTTACCGCAATCAGTTCCCAGGCCGGACGTTCGCTTACCCATACTTACAGAGAGATCCACCATACGGAAAAAACAATCGTTGTCAATGGCGTGGATACAAATTCTTTTATTACTGTCCCGGGAGAAAAGGGGCCCGAAACATATATTTGGATCTCCGGTAAAGACGGACCATTTCTGGAAAAATTTGTCCCTTCCCGGCTTTCCGGCGCTTCATACACCCATATTCCTGTGGATGAAGCCATGTTTTCAAGTTTCAGTATTCTGGGCGCATACCTTGCGATATTGATAATAGTATTCATTCTGGGATTTCTTGCCATCTTCGCCGAACCGGGTCTTGCGGTTACGGCGGTTACAGTTGAAGAGATGACCACCGGTACTTTTCGGCGGCAAAAACTGATACTCCTGGCCGCAGTCGGCGTGGGAGGAGGCATGTCCATAGGTTTTGCCCGGGTACTGTTCAGCAACATGCTTCCTTCCGGAGGGATTCACCTTTCGTGGATCCTTGTGCCCTG
>JAIRRF010000185.1 GCA_031256115.1 Treponema sp. | reverse complement strand
AACAGCCCTATCAGGCGGCCAAGTTCCCCGGTTCCATTATCATTATTGTCCGTCGGAGCTTTTCCCAGCCACTGATTAAAATCGCCCTCTAAGGTTCCATTACCAAATACCGATTCGCTTTTTTTTCGGATTTCTTCCTGGGCTGCTGCTATAACTGCCTGGACGCCCAAATAATTTAGATCCTTCAGGCTGTCATCGGTTAAATCAATTTTGAAGTCCCAGTAATCCATAACAAACCAGCGGTATGTTTCCAATATAACCGTATCGGTAATAACGCTGACAAAAACAGTTGAATGGACGATGATATCCTTGACATAATTCCTTTGAACCCGATTCCAGCCGCCGACTTTGGTATATAGGTCATCTATACCGGTATCGGTTTTTTTATTGCTCTGTGCAATACTTTCCTCCAGGGCTTTCTTTGCCCCATATGCAGCTTCTCTGGCCTGGAATGCAAGAATCGTCATTTTTCCGTCGGCCATTTCTTCTGTGCTGTTACGGGCAAATTCTCTGGCTGCCGCTTTGGCCTGCCCGGAATCCCAAACTCCCAATCCCGAAACACCTGTCTTTACGACCGTCGATATGGTGTCGGCGCTTTCCATGGAAAAAGTAAAAGCGTTAAAAGCGTTTTTTATGCCCGCTGTGTCAAGAATACCCTGTAACATTCCGGCTGCTTTTTCTGCGCCGTTTAAGCCGTAAAAGGATGAAGGCATAAATGTATCAAGTTTTCGGCTTTGGGACTCAGCATCTGCTCCTGCCAAAGCAAGCAGATTGTTGTCAAATGCTTCTGCAACGGCAGTCATTGCCTGGTTTATCCAGGATTCTTTATTGTTTAGACTTTCCAAATATGCCATGTTCCAGGCTGTGTCTATATCGGTATAACGTTCGATAAACTCCTGTTCCCATCGTTCATAGGCGGCACGCATGGATTCAAAGCCGTCTTTCCAGTCCTTACGGCCCCGTTCAAAGATCAGCCCGGAAGCTTCCCGCCAGGAAGCAAGCTTAATGTTTAAATCTTTTATCTGCTCATTCCAGCCCGATTCCCGTGCATCAAGTTCAGCCGTAAAACGGGCAGTGTAGGCCCGTTCAATTAAATTGGTATAATTGACTGCCAAATCCCGGTATTGTTTTGTCACTGCCGCACGATCAGCATTGATTGCCTTTAAGTCAAAAATAATTGCCGCTCCCAGATTTTTTATATGATTCTTCAGGGCAGGAGCTTCCGGGCCATAGGCAAAATTGGCGGCATTTTGCAGTTCATAGAGGGAGCTTTTTCCTTCTATAAAACTATCCAGGGTTTTTCTGTATTCTTCCTGATAAACCCGGCGGACCTTTTCATTCTCCAAATAAACGTTTTCCAGTTTTACTTCGATTGAATCTCTGACTCCTTTTCCCCATGCATAAAGAGCTTCCAAGGCAGTGCCTATAGTTGTGTATACGGCATTTTCTCCCAGCCCTTTCCTGTAATCAAGCATTTCTTCCCAAAAGGATTTTAAATTTTTCTTTTCCTGGTTATCCAGATTGTATAACGCCGCTTCTATTTCCTGCCACCCAATTCCGCTTTCAATCTTTACACAAAAAGCCGCAAGTTTTGCACAGGATTCCCTATATTCACTGATTTTGGATACTGTTTTGGATAGTTCAGAAGTAAAATCTTTACTGCCGCGGTCAATTGTATTCCTGTAACTTTTTTTTCTGTTTTCCGCAGCATTTAGTGCCGGAGAAAAGTCTTCATTGGTAAAGAGTGCGGCTATGGGGGTAAAAACAAGAATAGTAACAAATGTTTTCTTTGTATACTCCCTTCTTAATTCCTGTCCTTTTTTAAGCAGCCATTCCATTTCCTTGAATTGCGATACATTGGCAAAACCGCCAAGCCCGTTTTCTTCACAGCCGGTTAAGTATAAAACCGCCAGAAATTCCAAATCTCTTTGCTCCTGGAAGCTTAATTTATTCCATGCGTTTTTTTGTATATCCTGAAGCCCGCTGTTCCGGTATTGGTTCAGCCAGTCGTTCAGGCTTTTGTCAACCAATCTTATTCCGCCGTCCGCCCCCATATTTGTTAAAACATAGCTTTCGTTAATTATTCTAATCCCCGGGTTATTTGCCGATAAATTCCTTATGATATAATCCAGAGCCAGCCCCCAGGTTTGAAAAGTACTTGTATTGTTCAGTTTATAACCGGACATTCGGGCAGCCCAATTTGAAAAAACTTTTTCAAAATCCGACATATTATTTTCTCCAACAGAAGCATATTGGCCGGTTTTAAAATAATCAGAAAGCTTTAACGCTTCCGCCTGGCTTGTTTGCCTTAGTTTAAAAGTATTCCTGTCGTAAGAAATACCAAGGCTTCCGGTTTCGGTAATAACAACAAAATCCATCCATGAACTGTTTGCCAATGCGGGAGCGCTGTAATTATCATAATACTCCGGTAATTTTGGGTTTGTAAAAGAGGAAATCATTCCGGAAACGGCAGAATATAACTCCAAATTTCTGTATTTCTCTTTTTCCAGTTCGGTTTCATATTCATTTTTAGCTTTCAGGGACAATAGCATTTTTTTGAAGCTTTGCAGGTATTCTTCGTACAGTTGGTTATATTCCTTGTTTTCATAGGGCCTGTGGGCTTCGTCATTGTATAAACTTTGCAGCGCTTCCAGGGCAATTTGTGCGCGATCATGTCTTTCCCGGACATGGGCCAATTCTTCTGCCGGCTCACGGTAATACTGCAAATCATCAGACAGCGCCGAGCTGCTGCTTAAATAGGATGTGCCTGCCCAGCGTTGAATTGCATCCTGCTTTTCATAATCCCGGCGGGCTTTATCAACATTGGAAAACAATAATTTTGCTTCGTTGTAAAGCGCTTCATAATGATTTCCGGCATCTGCAAAAGCTCCGGCTTTTTGATTGTAGAGCATTAAGGCATTTTGGTGGTATATTACTGTTCTTTCCAGTTCCATGGAAATAGTATTCATTGAATACAAAGCATCTTCCCCCTCTGACGGGAGCCGGGAATATTCATATCCCATTTTTACTATCTGTTGTTTTAGTGATTCTTCATAGACGGAATTGTTTTGAAGTTTATCTGTTTCCTGCCAGAAAATTTCCTGTGAAATAAAAAATTCATAATCGTCCGGAATATCTTCCCAGGGCTTATCGGGATTATTTAAATAAATTTCTGCGGTAAGGGAAAATTCCTTCTGCCGTTCCGAAAGATCGCCGTCAATAAAAATTTTAAAAGACTCTGTCAGCCTTCTGAAGGCTTCTTTTGCAAATTCGCAGGTTTCGGCCAGGATTCCTTCCTCCCGGGAATGGGCGCCGTTTATTAATGCCGATGATTCCGGGTTTCCCAATGATGCGGCGGTAAGATCTGTATGATTTTTTACGGCATTCAGATTAAACCAAGGTTCACTGATATAGGTGCGCCAATGTTCCTTTTCATCTTCAAATTCAATAGTATTTATGCAGTCTTCATATGCAATTAAAAAATTAAGAAGATAACGGTAAAAGCCTGCTTCTTTTGCCTGAACTTCGTAATTTTCACCTGCTTCAATGCTTTCCAGGACAGAGACAATAATATTTTCGTAGTGATCCATGATATCCCTGGTTTTTTCAGGTACCTGGATACCGTTGTAAACCGTTTTTGCAGCCAAATAACAGGTCATTGCTTCTTTCCATGACTCCAGTTCAGCATTCAGCATCATGGGAAGCATTCCGGCCTCTTCATCAATACGTGAGAACAGGGAAGCCGTTATAAAAGCGGGACTTAAATCATTTTCTTTTCCGTATTGCAGGAGTCTTTCTGACAGAGAAACCATGTCCGGTAATGATTCTGTTTCTTCGATGCCGAATTCTCCAAAAACCCTGGCGATGGAGCGCCGGACAAAAACAGCCGTTTCCTGCTGCAGGCCCGGTGAATAAAAAAATAACTCCTGATAAACGGAAAAGAGTTTTAGCGCCGACTCATCAGTCTCCGCGGATTCCTCCATATC
>JAIRRF010000174.1 GCA_031256115.1 Treponema sp. | reverse complement strand
GTATGCAAAGGATATGGTCGTATCCGGGCAATACAATATGGTAGCACATAAGCTGCAGGAAATTTGCGACAGACTTCCCGCACATCATATAAAGCATCAGGCAGGCGCACACGGCGGCCCGGTTAAAACAGCCAATATCAGCAGTGATGAGCAATCCCGGATAAATGCCGACTGGAAAAAGAAAGCAAAGAACTAAATCTTTGCGGGTGGAATCAGAAACCAGGACAAAAGAACCGCCGTCCCGAAGATGCAATAGCCGATTGTAAATACAATTGGCGGAAACTCGAAAAATATCAATTGATGAATTAACCGGGCAATGAATGACACATCGGCGGCATTTTGCTGTCCTGCCGCGATACGGAGTTTGTATTCCCAAACTGTTAACGGGCAAGAAATTCCTGACACGGCTTCAAAAACAACGATCAGGATCATTGTCAGATGAACTGCCCGGAACCAAAAATTCCGGATAAAATGCCATCGCAAAGCGCCGCCGAGCAGGATTACCAACAATCCGAAAACAACGAATATGACATATCCAAAGTGAATTGCTGTAATCATGTCGGCAATAATAGCCTGGTTCATAATTACGCTTAACTTCTGCTGTAGTTCGGCGTTTCCTGGGTGATGGTTACATCGTGGGCATGGCTTTCGCGCCAGCCCGCGGCGGTAATCTTGACAAATTGCCGGTACTGCTTCAGTTCTTCGATACTTTTGCAGCCGCAGTAACCCATTCCTTTGCGGAGCCCCGAAATCAATTGGAACAGGTAACTTTTTAATTCCCCCTTATAGGGTACCCGGCCCTCGATTCCCTCGGGCACAGGTTTTTCGTCCTTGCCGATTTGATAACGATCCCCGCCGCCGTCGCTGATTGCACCCAGGCTGCCCATGCCCCGGTATTCCTTGTAGATTCTGCCGTCATAGAGGATCTCCCTGCCCGGCGCTTCTTTTAAACCCGCATACAAACTGCCTATCATCACGGCGCTGGCTCCGGCTCCTATGGCTTTGGAAATGTCCCCGGAAAAAGTAATGCCCCCGTCGGCGATTACGGGGATGCCGTTTTTGGCGGCTTCCTCGGCGCAGTCCCAGACGGCGCTGAACTGTGGCACGCCGATACCGGCCACAATTCTGGTAGTACAGATCGATCCGGGGCCTATCCCCACTTTAATGGCATCCGCCCC
Organism: Treponema sp.; assembly: GCA_031256115.1. Classification (GTDB taxonomy): domain Bacteria; phylum Spirochaetota; class Spirochaetia; order Treponematales; family Breznakiellaceae; genus WRIV01. Next base: position 4,477 of record JAIRRF010000174.1, on the reverse strand, counting down.
TGCGTCAATAAGCCGGCGGGTTCCGTCTTTCCGGGCTACATTGCCCCCGATGACAGGAATCTCATACTTTTTTTTAATATCCGTTACAGCATCCATTACATTCCTGGTATCCCCATGGGCGGTATCCAGCACTACAAAATCAACCATTGCTTTCTTTAAAAGGGGCACACGGGCTTTATAGTCCTGGGGAGAAACCGCCGCCCCAACAATAAGTCTGCCGCTTTTATCGGCGGCCGCATGGGGGAAAAGGGCGTGTTTTTCCATGTCCTTTACGGTAATAAGCCCTTTAAACCGTCCGTCTCCGTCCACCACGGGAAGTTTTTCGATCCGGTGTTTGTCGAATTTTTCCCTGGCTTCGGCGGTGGTAGGTTTGCCCTGGACCACTATCGGGTTTTTGGTCATCACCTCCGTTACCGGCAGCGTATCGTCCCGGCAAAACCGCAGATCCCTGTTGGTGATGATCCCCATAAGATGTTCATTTGCATCAAGGACCGGCATACCGGAAACATTAAAACGTTCCATTACTAGTTTTACATCTTTTATGGTTGCGTCTTCTCCAACGGTTACCGGCGATGCAATTATCCAGTTAAGAAAACGTTTTACATTGGCCGCCTGTTGGGCCTGGTCCTCCGGATTCAGGCTGCGGTGGATTACTCCCGCTCCCCCCTCCAGGGCCAAGGCGATGGCCAGCTTTTCTTCAGTTACCGTATCCATGGCGCTGGAAATAACCGGTATGTTCAATTTAATCCCGCCGCAAAGGGTCGTTGTAATATCACAGTCCCGGGGAAGCACATCACTGTATCCCGGCAGTAACAGCACGTCGTCATAGGCCAGGGCCTCTTCAAATTGCATCTTCATTCTCCTTTTCTTTCATTAACATACGGTATTTAGCGGCCAATTCCTTTGTCTTCTTTACTGCCAGTCCAAGGTAATTTTCGGGCTTGTTGAAAAACGCCAGGGCGGCAACTTCAGAATCTTTCAGATTCTTTAAATTACCCGGATTCATTAAATCTTCCGGAACAAGGCCCTGCTTTATAAGCTGTTCCCCGATGCGTTGCATTACTTCCTTTTCCGCAGCCAAAGCATCGACAAATGAAATTCCGTCTTTTTCTGCCGCAAGGGTTATCTTCCGGATTACTTCATGGGCTCCGGAAATACCTGACCCGGCAAGGAGTATATAAGCCGGTTCGGCCATAACAGCACCGGGAATTCCGCCGTTGCTGCTGCGTAGATTGGCCAGACACTTCTCCCGGTCTACACCAAGACTTTCTATTATCCGGGTCATACGGTTAATGGCAAGGCAGAACCCCGTAACATAATCGGCAATAAATCGCTGGCTGGCGGAATTGGAAAGATCCCGCTGGTGTTCGCTTATTTGATCCATATAAAAAGTAAGTACTCTGGGCATAAAAGCTTTCCAGAGGCTCTTGACATGCTCCGAATTCCAGGGGTTTCGTTTTTGAGGCATAGTGGAGGATCCCACCTGATCGGCCTCAAAGCCTTCGCTGAGTTCCGCTATTTCTGTCCGCTGGAGGTTGCGGAGATCGTCGGCAAGATTTGCAATGATTCCAAAGGCGGTGTTGTACTCCAAAAGGAGCCGGAGCAGGTATTCAGGCTCCACAAGCTGGGTTGAATGTTCCGAGGGTTCCAGTCCCAGCTCTGCCAGATAGAGTCGCTCCAGTTCTTCCGGATCCCGGACTATTAAGCATAATGCATTATAGGCTCCCACCGCTCCGGCAAGTTTACCCTTTAGCTGGGCCGAAACGCGTTCAATTTCCAGGATCGACTTACCCAGCCGGGAAACATATTCGGCCAGGGCAAAACCAAGGGTAATGGGCACCGCATGCTGACCGTGGGTACGGCCAACCTGAACTGTTTCCGTTTCGGCCTCGGCAAAATTACAGAGGAGGATTTCCAGTTTTCGCAGGGCCGGAAGCACCACTTCCCGGCAGCAGCCTTTCATCCGGTATGCCAGGGAACTGTCCAAAATATCAACACTGGCCGCACCCAGATGAACCAGGGGTGCAAATTCGGGCGGAACCTTTTGTTTAAGTACATTTACCAAAGCCCGGATATTATGGCGGGTTTTTTCTTCTTCCGCATAAACTTCTTCCGGCATTACCGATGTGCCGACTTTCTCCAAAGTTTCCAAAAGTGCTTTTTGAAGTTCCCCCGGAGGGCAATTCTCCCGCAAGGCAAGGTGGGCTTTTATCAGGGCAATTTCTGCCCTGGCGCAGGCCCTAAGGGATCCTTCTTCGGAAAGCCAGGGAACAAGGGCGTCAAAAACTGCTTTTTCGGAAAGGGAATAACGGTGATCTATCGGGGAAAGGTTGCGGAAAACATCTCTGGTCTCCATACCGGAGCATGACACAAGGAAGGGTTTTTGTCCAGCGGTAAAAAGGCTATACTTATGCCGGACGGAGGCGGGGAATGGCGCAGAAAAAATTAAGCGTAGGACAAAAACTGGGCTTTGGCATCTTTGACCTGGGGGGAAATATGCTGTTTACCCTTATGGGTTTCTGGTGCCTTAAATACCTGACCGATGTGGCAGGCCTCGCAGCGGCAATGGCAGGTGCGGCGGTAATGATCGGCAAGGCCTGGGATGCGGTTACAGACCCGATGATGGGTTTTATCTCCGACAGAACGATTACCCGCCTAGGCAGGCGGCGGCCATACCTTCTTATCGGGGCAATCCCCATGATGCTGACCTTATGGTTCTTTTTTACCGCTCCGGCTATATCCGGCCAGGTATTATTAATACTCTGGGCTACCGTGGCTTTAATGCTGGTAAATACTGCCTCTACGGTGATCAACGTCCCCTATTCTTCCCTTACACCGGAACTGACCGACGATTACCATGAACGGAGTGTATTAAACGGTTACCGTTTTGGCTGTGCGGTTTTTGGAACGATCGCCGGGGCCGCTGCGGTACTGCCCCTGGCAGGAGCCTTTGGCGGAGAAAAGCATGGCTGGTCCATGATGGGTCTTATACTGGGGGCTGTAATGGCTCTTGTTACCCTGCTTACTTTTTTCGGCACCAAAGAGAAAAAGCACAGCCGGGAGGACATACCCAAAGAGAGTTTTTTTTCTACCTATAAAGCGGTGTTTACCAACAAGCCCTATGTGATCCTCTTTATGACCTATGCCCTTCATATGACGGCGATTACTTTTTTGCAAAGTATACTGGCCTATTATATTGAATATATCTATCCAACAGAATTTGTCATGCGGTTGGGAACTTTCCCGCTTGTTGGGAATCCTGCGGCAGCCGAAGCGGCGCTTCGGGAGACTTTGACGGTACTTGCCATGATGGGGCTGCTGCTGACAGCAATGGTTTTTATTCCCGTGTCGGTTCTGGTATCAAAGAAGATCGGAAAAAAACATACCTACCAGATCTGCTTTGCAGTTATGGGCAGTGCCTGCATTGCCGTTTCCGCCATCGGCCATCTTCTGCCGCTGGAATGGTTCCTGGGACTTCTGGCTTACGCCGGAATCGGTGTGGGATTCAGTTATGTTGCGCCCTTTGCCATGGTCCCCGATACGGTGGAGTTCGATGCGGTTAATACAGGCATACGGAAAGAAGGGGCTTACTACGGTATGTGGACTTTTATTTCCAAATGCGGAACCGCTTTATCGGTATTTATATCGGGGTTCATCCTTAACATGGGAGGCTACGTTGCCAATGCCGTTCAGATACCGTCGGCCCGATTTGCAATTCGGCTGATAATAGGGCCTATTCCGGCCATTGTCTTTCTGGTGGCAATAATCCTTGTGCAGTTTTATCCGCTGGATGAAAAAACTTATAAAAAATTTATGGGCCAACAGGGATGAGCAGGTTAAAAGTCGCGCCTTTCCCTGGTTCATTGGAAAGCTTTATGGAACCCTGGAGGCTTTTGATTCGTTCCCGGACCAAATTAAGTCCTATGCCGCGGCCTGCGTAAAGGTCTGTAGAATCGGCTGTACTAAAGCCAGGAAAAAAGATCACCTTAAATAATTGATTTTTGTTATTTGCTTTTTCTGTTGAAAGGAGTTTTTGATTAAGGGCTTTTTCCCGGATTTTACCAAAATCCAGCCCCTTCCCGTCGTCGGAAAGTTTTATTCGGATATGGCTGTTTTCCCGGGTTATGGAAAGCCTGATTGTTCCCTGGCTGTCCTTGCCCGCAGTTGTACGATCCTGGGGTGGTTCAATGCCATGGGTAACCGAGTTTCGTACCAGTTGGGTCAACACTTCCTTTATGATCCGCCGGGGGCCGTTTTCAAGGATCGACTCGTCCAGTTCGTCAATGGAAAAGGCAACTTTTTTGTTCTGGTCTGCCGCGGCTTTTTCGCAGGCCTTGGCAAGGGTTTCCGCCAAAACATACTGGTTCTGACGGTGTACAGTTCTGGTCACACCAGAGGTGACGCCTCCTACAGCTACACGGAATTTTTCGATTTTACCGGTGATTAAAGTGAATTTATCTTTTTCCTTCATTATCTT
>JAIRRF010000156.1 GCA_031256115.1 Treponema sp. | reverse complement strand
CGACGCTCTTCCGATCTGGCACAATCAGATCAGAGTGAAAACAGAGTGGTAGCGGTTTTGTTTTCTGATATCAGAAACTTTACAAAAATCTCGGAAAAAACGCCGGCCCGGGAAATGGTAAATTTTCTTAATACTTATTTTTCCATGATGGGCAACGAAATTCTTGCTGAAGGCGGAAATATCGATAAATTTATCGGTGATGCCATCATGGCGATCTTTGGCGCTCCCAAAACCTTGGATAACGCAGCGGCAAGCGGTGTCAGGGCAGCCATGCGGATGGTTAAAGCCCTTACCCATGTGGATTGTTCGGGTATTCATTTGCCGGAATCGGGCTTTGGTACGGGGATTGGTGTTAATTGCGGTGAGTGCATAGTCGGAAATATCGGCTTTCAGAATAAAGTTGATTATACGGTTATTGGGGATACGGTCAATCTTGCTTCGCGGCTCGAAGGGGTAACCAAATATTACCAGCAGCCTGTTATTGTATCGGAATATGTTTTTGAAGCCGCCAAAGATCATTTTATTTTCCGCAAAGCCGACAGTGTACGGGTAAAAGGAAAAGACCTGCCTGTAGGGCTTTATACGGTGTACGAAGCTTTTCGGGATGAATCGGATTCTGAAACTCCTGAATCCCTTATCATTGGCAGGGAATCATTGGACAACTACAACAAGGGGTTAAAACTCTATGCCATGCGCGAGTGGGAAACAGCAAAACAATATTTTAATTTTGCTTTGACAATAGAAAAAGAAGCCGGCAGGCAGGACTATCTTTCATCGCTGTATCTTGGCCGAATTGAAGAATTCCAGGCTAGTCCGCCGACGGAGGACTGGGATGCCACAATAACCATGACGGAAAAGTAAAATAAATTATTTCCATTGAACAGGTAAGGACAGGAATATGCTTCATGGGTAGATTCCTCGTACCTGTGCTGGTTCTTTATACATTTATGTGCTTTATGCTATGCTTGCAACCATGGACAACATGATCCTTTCTCCTTCGGGCTGGCGGGGAATCTTTAGCAAAGACGGAGACGAGGAAAACACCGGAGAAGCTGTAGCCCCGGTTTATCGCAGCATTGCTGTGGCGGCTGCGGCGGTTTTTTCAGGATACTTAAAAACAGCAAAGCCCCTGGTTATCCTGGGACAGGATACACGGCCTACGGGAAAAATAATCGCCGATCTGATGATCCGCTCTTTCCTTGCATCGGGATGCAGGGTCCGTTTTATTGGAATCGCCGCGGCCCCGGAAATAATGGCCTATGCCAGGATGAGCCTAACAGGCGGCCTAACAGGCGGCCTTGTAGGCAACCCGGATGTGCTTAGCAACCCGGGCGGTTTTTGCTATATTTCCGCCAGCCACAATCCCATCGGCCACAACGGCTTTAAATTCGGCCTGGAAGACGGCGGCGTGCTGGAAGGAACCGAAGCAAACAAATTAATAGAATTATTCAAACAATATATGGCAGAACCCGGTCTTGAAAACAGAATCAATACCCTGCTGGAAAAAGCGGATGAAAACGAAGTCCGCCGGGTTTATGATGAGTCAAACGCGGTTAAACAGGATGCTCTAAAGGCATACCGTGATTTTATTTGGCAGGTTATTACAGGAGAAGGTCCGGCATCCCTCCGGGTCAGTTTGGCAATGAACGGGGGGCTAAAAACATTTCCGTTGGGAATTGCCGCAGACTTTAACGGTTCAGCCAGGACTGTCAGTATAGACGAAGATTTATTTTCTTCCGCCGGGTTGGGCTTTCACAAGATCAACGGCCATCCGGGAGAAATTGCCCATGCGATCATCCCCGAAGGTGATTCCCTGGAAAGCTGCTGCCGCTTTGTGGAAGAGCTGCACAAAAAAGATCCTTCGGTGCTTCTGGGATACATGCCGGACTGTGACGGCGACCGGGGAAATCTGGTACTATATGACAACAACACAGGAAAAGTCCGGGGCCTGGATGCCCAGGAAGTATTTGCCCTGGCCTGCCTTGCAGAATTGGCGCACCTGGTTTGGACAGGGGAACTCGACTACGATGAAAACGGAATCTGCATCAGCAGGGCGGCAATTGCGGTAAACGGCCCCACATCCATGCGTATAGACCGGATTGCCGCTGCCTTCGGGGTAAAAGTATTCCGGGCCGAGGTGGGAGAAGCCAACGTGGTAAACCTGGCCAGACAGCTCCGCCGGGAAGGATATATCCTGCGTATTCTGGGAGAAGGTTCCAATGGAGGCAACATTACCCACCCTGCTTCGGTGCGGGATCCCTTGGCAACGGTCTTTGCCATTGTAAAGTTGTTTGCCATTCGCAACGGCGGAAACTGTAATGCCGGTCTTTTTGAGATCTGGAGGAACATGGCGGAACGCCGTGGAATTAAAACAAGCGGAACCTTTGGCCCGGCGGACATCATCGCCTCGCTTCCCTCTTTCTATACCACCAGTGTATCCGCCCCGGAAGCGAAACTTCAGGTAAAAACAACGGATCATTCCCTGCTTAAAAACAGGTACCAAAAGATCTTTGAAAGAGACGGGAACAAAAAGACAGTTGATCTTAATAAACGCTGGGGCATAAACGGATGGGAAGCCCGGGCCTGTATCGGCACGGAAGAACTGCGGAATCTATCCTGCTTTGGCGATGCACAAACCGGAGGCCTAAAAATTGTTTTTAAAACCGCTTTATCTGATAACGAGATTGCTTTTATTTGGATGCGGGGATCAAAGACAGAGCCGGTATTCCGGATCATGGCCGATGCGGAATACCATGACCTGGAACGGGAACTTATCGCCTGGCAACGTTCCATGATAATAGAAGCTGACGCCGCTATCGGCTAAAAAAAGGAATAATTATGGGTATACGGGGTGAAATTTTTTCCACCAGAATGATCCTTCCCAACAGGACTTATTTTCTGAATGTAAAAGAAAACCGCCTGGGGGATCTCTATCTGAACATTGTGGAAAGCAAAAACAAAGAAACCGGCGGCTTTGAACGGCAATCCGTGATTGTTTTTGCCGACGATCTTCCCGCCTTTTTGGGTGAATTCGATAAATCCCTCAAGGCATTGGAAAAGGCGGCCCGGGAACAAAAACGGAACAACCCGCCGAGCGAGCGACGCTTCAAGGAAGCGAAGCGAACCAGCCTGAACACTTCAGCAAGCGGTCAGGCTCGGAACGGAAAGCGGCGGTTTGAAGAAAGCTCAAAAAACGACCGCAATGGGGACAGGCAAAACGGACGGCATGTGCGCGGCCGGTCCGAACCTGGGCGGCCTGAGCGCGGGCGGCCTGAGCGTGGGCGGCCTGAGCGTGGCCGTACCGGGCAGGAGCGGCCCGGCGGAGAACGCAGACAAAGCGGTGACGGAGGCTCCAACAGGAAGCGTGTAGTAGTTAAAAGGCAAGGCCGGGATCACAGGCAATAACCTCATTATTTAAGAAGTCCGTATTTACAACCCGGTATTTTTCGTATAGAATATAGTTGCAAAGGGGAAAATATGAAATTAAAAACAAAATTAACTTTTATTGTTATTGTCATGCTGGCGCTGGTTGTCTCGGCAATATCGGTTTTTACCCTTATAGAATCCAGCTCAATGCAAATGGAATCAACGTATCTTTACATTGATGAGATGGCCCAGGGCCAGGCTACTGAAATCCGCCGGCGTATAGAAGACTTTACCAATGTGGCCAATACCCTTGCCCTTACTTTCAGCGATTATGAAAGCATGGAAATGGATATGCGGCGGAATGAATACAGCAATTTATTGCACGGCATTGTCTCACGTTTTGACAATGTTTTGGGCGCCTGGACAGCCTGGCTTCCCAATACTATAGACAACCAGGACGCCCAACTGGGACAGTTCCAGGCTTATTATTCCAAGAGGATGGGTGAACTAAAATTTTTTGAAGAAGGTTTTCCGGGCTGGAAAGACTGTTTGGCAGGAATGACCGAAAAACCCGAGCTGCTGGAACCGGAATGGGTTGAAGTAGCAGGACACGGGATCGCACCGAGAGTATCCGCCATGTATACCATCATGGATAAAAACGGCAGGCCGGTGGGCCTGGTGGGGCTTAATTACATGAGCCGTCTGCAGACCATTGTCGATGAAATAAAGGGTGAAATATACGATGGCAAAGGTGTGGCCGGGGTTTACAGCAACGGCGGCATAATTATTGCACATTATGACCTGGAACGGGTTGGAACCAATATCAAAGACAATGCTTCGGAAAAGGCGCTGCTGGGAACTAATCATGATAGGGTGGTCCAGGGGATCAAAAACGGCGGCGAGGACGGGAACCCCATAGTCCTGGAAATGTATTCCCAGGCCATGAAAACAGATATGCACTATGTGTATCAGCCCATTACGATTACGGGTATGGATACTTCCTGGTGCCTTTTGATTGGCGTTCCCGTCAGCGAAATAGTCAAGCCGGTCCGGAGAATGGCATTTATCACGATAATTTTTGCGGCGATCATGCTTGTAGTGTTTGGAGTTGTTACCTTTCTTGTCGCCAAGGGTATAGTAAAGCCGATCCTCAATGTAACCCTTACCCTTAAGGACATTTCCGAAGGCGAAGGGGACCTGACTAAAAAGATAGAAGCCAAATCCAAAGACGAAGTTGGGGATCTGTCCAATTACTTCAACCTTACCCTGGAAAAAATCCGCACTCTGGTAGCAACCATTAAAAAAGAAGCGGTGGTCCTGGCCGACATCGGAACCGAGCTTGCCAGTAACATGACCGAGAGCGCCGCAGCAATCAACGAAATTACCGCCAACGTCCAGAGTATCCAGGGCCGGGTAATTAATCAAAGCGCCAGCGTTACCCAAACCAACGCTACCATGGAGCAAATCACCATAAACATAGACAAACTTAACGGCCATGTGGAAAAACAGACCGCCAGTGTATCCCAATCGTCCTCCGCTATTGAACAGATGCTGGCCAACATCCAGTCGGTTACCCATACCCTGATGAAAAATGCCGAAAACGTAAAGGAACTTACCGATGCCTCCGAAGTGGGCCGGACGGGCCTGCAGGATGTGGCGGCGGATATTCAGGAAATTGCCCGGGAATCCGAAGGGCTCCTGGAAATTAACTCGGTTATGGAAAATATTGCCAGCCAGACCAACCTGCTTTCCATGAACGCGGCCATAGAAGCGGCCCACGCCGGGGAAGCGGGAAAGGGCTTTGCGGTTGTGGCCGATGAAATCCGCAAACTGGCAGAAAGTTCCAGTGAACAATCCAAGACAATCAGTACGGTTCTAAAGAAGATCAAGGAATCCATCGACAAAATTACCCATTCCACGGACAATGTCCTCAGCAAATTCGAAGCCATTGATTCCGGCGTAAAGATTGTGGCGGAGCAGGAAGCGAACATCCGCAGCGCCATGGAAGAACAAGGAGAGGGGAGCAAGCAGGTTCTGGAAGCAGTTTCCAGGGTCAGCGAAATTACCCAGCAGGTAAAGGGCGGAGCAACTGAAATGCTGGAGGGATCCAAGGAAGTTATCCAGGAGAGCAAAAATCTGGAAAAGGTTACCCAGGAGATCACCGGCGGTATGAGCGAGATGGCTTCGGGTGCGGAACAGGTAAATATTGCGATCAACCAGGTAAACGAGCTGACAGGAAAGAACCGGGAAAACATTGACATTTTGGTAAAGGAAGTTTCAAAGTTTAAGATTGAATAAGAATTAAATCGGCGCTTTTACCAGGAGTTTGTCGGGCTTAGCCCATTTTATAAAAGAAACCGAAAAACATAGTTTTTTCGCGGTTTCTACCCTACAAACTCCGAAAGGAGCCCCAAAATCGTAGAATTTTGCGGCTATATGACGCAAAATTCTGCAAGTCCGACAGGCTCCTAAGCCGATACTATACTATATGCACGCCCTCACGGTTTTATACGGCGGATCGGTAGATTTGTCCGGAGAAAGTTCGGCTTTCCAGCCGGTTTTTAAGGGTCAATCAGCCTTTACCCTGGCCTTAAAACAAGCCGCGGCCTTCCCCGGCAGTAAAAAAACGCTGCTTCTTGCCGGAGAGGGGGAAATTCCGGGGTTCTCTGCTTCCATGACGACAGAACAACAGATAGTGCTTATTCAAAAACCTTTCTGGACCGTATCTGAACTACTTAAAACCATTTCCGAAGCATGCGCCGGTTTTGACTTTGCCTATTATGCCTGGGCGGATTCACCTTTCCTTGACGCCGTACTGGCGGGAAAAATTGCCGAGCGGCATACACGGTATGCCGCGGAATATTCCTACGCGGATGGCTGGCCCGGCGGAATAGGGCCGGAACTGATCACCGGCGCCGCCGCGGGGATCCTGTACAAAATTGCCGGAGACGCCGGATTCGGCCCGGTTAAACGGGACAGCCTCTTTACGGTTTTGCAGAAAGACATTAATTCCTTCGATATAGAAACGGAAATTTCCGATGAGGATCAACGCTGCCGCCGCCTTTCGTTTACCGCCGATTCAAAACGAAACCTTCTTTTGTTGGAACGTTTTGCCGCTTCCTGGTCAGATACGGATTATGCCGGTAACTGCGCCGGAATCATCGCCGAACATCCCGAATATCTGCGGACCCTACCGGCTTTCTTTCCAATCCAGGTA
>JAIRRF010000336.1 GCA_031256115.1 Treponema sp. | reverse complement strand
AACCGGTATCGTTTACCGGGAGTATTTGAATCATGGATACACCCATATCAACACAAAGACCGGCAAACTCGATTAAATCAAGGAATTCACCCACCCCTGTGCTTTCACTGCCCCTTAGGGCACCCACCGGAACCGCCGTTCCAATAAGCCGCTCCTGGAAAGAAACACCGTTCGCAGCCATTTTTTTCTCCTGAAACAAGTATACCCCCGGGGGGTGGTCATGGGAAGCATAGGCATGTATTATTAATTGTTCCGAAACTAACAGAGTTTTTGAACAAGCTAAATTACTTGTTATTTTTTTTACATGGAAACGATAAGCTCAATGTTGTTGGTTGTTAACTTCCCTTCCTGGCTGAAACCGGAAATTATTCCGGGGCTGCCTTTCCGATGGTACGGCCTGATGTATCTGGTAGCATTCAGTATTGCATATATGCTTTACCGTGTTCAGATTAAAGAGCGGAACTTTCCCATGAAAGATGATGAACTTTCAGGGCTCTTTTTCTGGGGAATCCTTTCCCTGATACTGGGCGCCCGGATCTTTGCGACACTTGTTTATGAAACCAGCCCTATTTATCGCCGTGAACCCTGGCTTATCCTTTGGCCTTTCCAGAAAGGCCGCTTTATTGGTCTTTCCGGAATGAGTTACCATGGCGGAGTTATCGGAGGCGCCCTGGCAATCCTGATTTACTCCGCCCGTCGGCGTTTTGATTACCGGGAAATAGGAGATATGTATGCCGCCAGTATCCCGCTGGGTTATACATTTGGAAGGTTGGGCAATTTTATCAATGCAGAATTGTACGGCAGGGTTACTGCCGGCCCATTGGGTATGATTTTTCCTAATGCGGAACTTTCCGTTAAGGAGGAATGGGTCCGAAATCTGGCGGAAAAAACAGGCATTACTGAGGCATCCGGTTATGTTAATCTTCCCCGTCACCCGTCTCAGCTATACGAAGCTTTATTTGAGGGAATAGTTCTTTGGCTTATCATATGGTTTTTACGGAACAAAAAACCATTTAAGGGCTTTTTGGTTGGAATATATCTGGTCGGCTACGGGTTTTTCCGTTTTGTAATTGAATATTTCAGGGAACCCGATGCAAGCCTGGGCTACCGTATCACCCTTGTAAAAACTGATTTGCCTCCGGCTATATTTAGTTCACTGTTTAATTTTTCTACCGGACAGGTTTTCTGCTTTATCATGATCCTTCTGGGACTTGCCTGGATCTTTGCCGCTTCCCGTCTGCCGGACAGGATACCGGTCAGAATTTACCCCACAAAAGAAGAAGAAGAACGCCGCCACAGGCGAAACCGGCGAAAACTAAAAAAGCGCTGACGGCGTTGAATTAGTGTATATTATTCCTACGGAGGCAGTATGAAACGATCAATCATCAATAACCATATACGGGACGCGAAAGAATTTATTGCACAAATGCAGTTTGCCCTGCCTCCCTTTGCATACTGGAGTCCGGAAGAATGGAAAACCAGGGGATCCGAATATAATGAAATCAGGGAAAATCAGCTTGGCTGGGATCTGACCGATTTTGGAAGCGGAGATTACGACAGGCTGGGGCTTTTTCTGTTTACCATCCGTAACGGCAGTTTTAAAAATCCTTCTGGCAAGACATATGCGGAAAAGCTGCTTATCGTAAAACCCGGCCAGGTAACGCCCTGGCATTATCACAATTCCAAGATGGAAGACATTATAAACCGCGGCGGCGGCGGAACCCTGAAGATTCAACTGTACCGTTCTTTGGACGAACATAGCCTGGACGAAAAATCAGATGTCCCCGTATCAGTGGATGGAAGAAACTATACCGTAAAGGCAGGAACCGTGGTCAGCCTGGGTACCGGAGAAAGCATAACCCTGCAGCAGGGAGTATTCCACCAGTTCTGGTCCGATGATGCGGCCCTGCTCCTGGGCGAAGTATCTATGGTCAACGATGATCATAAAGATAATTTTTTTCTTGAAGAACGGGGACGCTTTCCCGGCATAGAAGAAGATGAAAAACCGCTTCACCTTTTGGTGGGAGATTACGAGAAATACCGGTAAGAATTTTTCTAATTTTTTGAGCCGCCCGGCTTAGCCGGGCCGCCCAGCAAGGCTGGGCTTTGATGGATCCCCGTTCCGGCAATCATAAATTTATCCACAGACAGGGGGACCACCCGGCCTAACACTTCCAGAGGTTCTATGGTGTTGATTTCCGCGGGAAAATCCAATTCTACCAAGACGGCACCTTCCATGACGATCCTGGTGTCATAACCCACCAGAAATTCAAAGCTGACCGTATTTGGACCGGTTCTTAGATTGGCGGCGCTTCCCCGCCAAAGGACATGACAGTCCCGGTACAGCAGGGGATCCGCCGCCACCTCCGCATAGCTAAAATGATCTTTCAGAGTGTCGAATCCGGGCGGTTCAGTATATTCCCTTAACAGCCGGGCCTTGTTTTTTATTGCCCTGGAAGCATTGGACTCCAAAATACGGTTTAATTCCCGTTTGGCCGCTTCGTCACGATGCTTGTTAAAAAGTTCCCGTGCATTTTGATACATAGACAGGACCTGTTGACCGGTAAAAACATAACGGTACAGTCCCTCCGTTTCAACAGGGCTATCCCGTTCAGTTTTTTCCAGGGCTCCTTCTTCATACCCGCTCCGCTGAAAAACCGGTATATTTTTTATTCCTAATGCGGCCGCCAGAACAACAACTATCGCAATCCCCGCAATTATCAGAGGCAGAGGTTTAAGCGGAATCCCGGCCCAGGGCAGGGGAGGGTAAAGAGATGTCAACTTTCCCCGGATTAGCCAGGCGCTGAATTCATCGGTTCCTCCGTATTTCCGTATTACCCTAAGGGCGCGTTTTGCGGTTTTATTTTTTGGTTCCAGATCCTGAACATCCAGGTATAAGTCAAGAGCCCTGTCTGTTTCTGCCCGGCGTAAAAATAATGCCGCCAAACCCAGGAGGTTTGCAGGTTCCCGGAATCTTATGTTTTTTGCCCTGGTAAAATACGTATGTGCGCCGCCAAAATCCCCCGCATGGAGGCAGATATTGCCTAAAATATGGTAGTAGTTGTATGAATCCTGGTACCGGAAAACTTCCGCCTCCAAAAGTTTAATAGATTCGTCGTATTTTCCCATTTTTGAAAGACGGAGGGCTTTGTTGAGTAATGGATCCCGCAGCATGAATTTATGGAATATCGTACTTTAATTTGATCCTGGAAATCAAGAGCTTCATGGCGGCTAACTCCTCTTCAGAAACAGCGATGTTTGAAGAAGCAAATTCATCCAGTTGGATCTGTAGATTATGCAGGATAACCAGGTCTGATTGAATGGAACCGGACCGTCCGGCTGGGCCGTACCCTCCGGCGGCGCCGTGCAAACCGGTAATGCCGCTTGTTGAATCAGATGATATCTCAACAGAGTCAGGATCCTGTTCTATTTCGCCGGATAATACCACTGTAATAATCCGGGAACCGCCCAGGGGGGGAATCAGGACCGGATCGTAATAATGGCAAACAGCCGAATCATTGACAGAGTAGGGGGGCAGGCTGAAATTCCGGCCCTGTATATAGGGTATTTTCCATGATGCATCGTTAAGACGTTTCCAATTGGCAAAATGGACAAGATCCGGACGGGTATGGCCGTCCAGACTGACTTTTAAGACAAGATAGCCGGTTTTGGAAGTCCAGTACCTGTCGATGGAATCTTGTTCTATTGTTTCTTCAGCATTGATTTCCCTTTGATCGGTCATAAAATGAAGAACATCGTTTTCGTCCGAATTTGTATCAATAAGCAGGCGAATCCCCGCTGCTACATCCCTGTCAGTCCGGTTTGTAATGGTTATTGTAAGCATTACGCCGTTTGAAAGCAGAGATGAACCGGTTTTAATAAAGCTAAAACTATTTGTTACAGTTAACAATGAGGATTCATACATAAAAACCGGAGCGGAAAGAGTGCCCCCCAGGGTGGTTTTAAAAAAGGAACTTTCGCCAAGCCGGTAGCTCTGGTTATTGACCATTAATGAAAGAAAACTTGACCGTGGATCCCTGTCTGTAAATAAAGGTTCATATGGCTTTCCGTCAACATAAGTCAAATAATACAGGGAAAAATGGCCGGTGTTTTCGTGGAGAACCAGTCGAATTCGCCCGTCGCTGAATTCCGCTCCAAGGGCGGCAGAATAAACCATGTATAAAAAAGCCAGGGAAAAAATGATTTTTTTCATGGTTCCCCGTCGTTAAGCATGGTATTCAGAATGGCATTTAATTCCTCGGTTGTGGTTCTTAATTCCTGGATTGTTGTCTGGTTATCGTTATCTAAAGGAGCAGGCGTCTCGTTTTCCTGTGTCCCGGTTTTTGCCAGCAATTCATCAATCCGCTGCCTGTAAGCGGCAATAGCCTGTTCGTATAACTTTTCCCTTTCACGGTATTCTACCAGGGATTTTAATGATTCCTCATGGCTCCATTTAATAATGGTTAAGAGTTCCGTTTCTATTTTTTTCTGGTTTATCAGGCTTAGCCGGTAAGAAGCGCCTTCATATTTTGCGCTGTAAGGATATTTTTCTATTATCATGGAAAAAGAATTTGCCGCATTATCCATATAGCCAAGGGCATAAAAACATTCTCCGGCCCAGAAATAAGAAGCGGCCATGCGGGGATCCTCCGGTTCCAGAAAATACGAATAACTAATAAAAGCAAGCAGCGCCGCTTCATATTGATGGAGATAAAAAAGGCAGCGTCCCCGGTGGTAGGGAACTTCTCTACTCCACCGGCTGCTCTGATCGACTTGTTCCAGCATATCCAGGGCGGCAATGGCTTCGTTGAAGTTTCCCATGGACAGTTCCGCCAGGGAAAGCCAGTATAATGCTTCCGGAACCGGGCCGGCAAGCCGCATACGGGCTGAGGTTTCGGCAAATTTGCCTTCGCTGTAAAAACTGACACCTGCTTTTATATGTTCCTCCGGAGATATGGAACGGCCCTGGGCATAACACAGACCAAGGCCGACGGCAATCAACAAAAGGAGCAAAACTGGTTTTTTTACAGGTTTTTTTTCCCCCATGGACAGATCTCCTTTACGATCTTCGGCATTTTTTGATCTATTCTATAGTGGCAAAGTAATCAGCCGCGGTTTCCGGTCTGCGTATTTGGACAATATTACCTTCGCTTTTGACGAGTAATTCTCCGCAGCGGAGTTTTCCGTTATAGTTAAAACCCATGGCTCTGCCGTGGGCGCCTGCATCATGGATTATCACAAAATCTCCGGAGTCAATTTTGGGAAGCGGCCGCTGAACGGCAAACTTGTCATTGTTTTCGCAAAGGCTTCCTGTTACATCGAAGATGCCGACCGGCGTTTCGTTTTCCCTGCCTAAAACACTGATGTGATGGTATGCGCCGTAGATGGCAGGACGCATGAAATCCGCCATACAGGCATCCAGTCCAATATAGCTGCGGTAAATGTTTTTTGTATGAATAGCCCTGGTTACAAGCCAGCCGTAGGGACCGGTAACCGCTCTGCCCCATTCAATACGGATACCGAGGGGGGGGTGTGAATCCAGGCAGGCGGGGTCAATTATTTCCCGGTACGCTGCTTTAATACCCTTTACCAAATCCTGATAATCCACGGCCTTGTCTTCCGGTTCGTATGGGATACCGACGCCGCCGCCCAGATTAGCAAATTCCATGGAAATGCCGGTTTTTTCCTTTATTTCTACAACCAGTTCAAAAAGCATCCGGGCCGTTTCAATGTGGTATTCCAAAGAAAGCTCGTTGGATGCCACCATGGTATGAAGGCCGAAACGTTTAACCCCATTTTCCTGAAGCAGCGGATAGGCTGCCAGGATCTGTTCCCGTGTAAAACCGTACTTTGCTTCTTCGGGTTTCCCGATAATTGCATTCCCCGCTTTTATGGGGCCGGGATTGTAACGGCAAGAGATCAGCTCCGGCAAACCCGCACTGTTTTGTAAAAATTCAATGTGGCTAAAGTCGTCCAGGTTTATTACCGCCCCAAGCCGCCGGGCTTCCCGGTATTCTTCAGCTGGAGTGTTGTTGGAACTAAACATGATTTCTTCGCCTTTCAGGCCGGCCATCTCCGCCAGAAGCAATTCCATAAGGCTGGAACAATCCGCCCCAAAGCCTTCCTCTGCCAGAATTTTTAGAATAGCAGGATTGGGCAGGGCTTTTACTGCAAAGTGTTCTTTAAAACCGGGAAACACGCCAAAGGCACCGGTAATCCTCCGGGCATTATTGCGAATGGCCTTTTCATCGTATAGATAGAAAGGTGTGGGATACGTATTGGTTAATTCTTCCAGTTCTTTTTTGGACAGGGGAAAGGTTTTTGCGAGACCGCTCATAAATAACCCTTGTGCCTTAACAGTTCCGCACTCAGGACACCACCGCCGGCGGCGCCCCGGACGGTATT
>JAIRRF010000145.1 GCA_031256115.1 Treponema sp. | reverse complement strand
ACCCCCAGCAGTTTATTCTGCCGGGAGCTTTTAGATGAACTGCCTTACACCAGGGTCCGGGCAATACGCACAATATCGGCAAATACCCCGCCGGCGGTTACCTGGGCACCTGCTCCGGGGCCTTTTATAACCATGGGGAGTTTTGAATACCGGTCGCTTTTTATCACAACCATGTTGTCCGAATCGTTAAGGGTCAGAAAGGGACTCCCCGTTTCTTCACTCCGCAGGGTAAGCCTGACTCTGCCTTCTTCGACTACAGCCACATACCGTAAAGCCCTGCCTTCCTTCGCAGCTTTTGAACGCCGCTCCTCAAAATCATTATCGTTCTTTTCCAGTTCCCTGAAAAAAGATTCCACGTCCGGAGCATCAAAACAAGGAGAGGGAAGCAGGGGTTCAATTTCTACGGCGGCAAATTCCAGGGGCATACCGCATTCCCGGGCAAGGATCAATGCCTTCCTGGCAGCATCCATGGCGTTTAAATCGTCCCGGGGATCCGGCTCCGTATAACCCGCCGCTTTGGCTTCCCGGACCAGGACAGAAAAAGCTTTGCTGCCGTCAAAATTATTAAAGATATACGATAAGGTTCCAGAAAGGACGGCTTCGATGCTGCGGACCCGATCGCCGGAAAGAAAGAGATCCCGCAGGGTAGAAAGCACCGGAAGACCCGCACAAACGGTAGTTTCATAGAGGTAGGGTATGCCCCGTTCCCTGGAATAAGCTGTAAGCATCCGGTAGTATTCATAATCTCCGGAATTGGCCCGTTTATTGGGAGTGATAACAGGAATTGATCTGGTGATTATTTCCCCATATACGGCGGCCAGCTCATCGGAGGCAGTGCAATCACAAAAGGCCGCGTTGGGAAGATTAAATGCGGTCATGGTATCAATAAACTTTTTTAGATTAAACGGTGTTGTCGTTGATGCTCCTTCCTTAAGAGCTTCCTTTACCATCCGGGGATCCAGTCCCGAAGCATTAAAGAGCATCCCCCAGTAATTACCGGCCCCTGCCAGGGTAATCCTTATGTGGTGCCTGTCCGCCAGGATTTCCCGCTGTTGTGCAAGTTGATCCAAAAGAGTACCGCCGATAAGACCGGTTCCTATAAGAAAGAGATTTACCGATCTGACCCCCGCAAGAAAGAAAGCTTCATGGATGGCATTAAGGGCCTTTGCTTCGTCGGAACGGGCAATTACCAGGGAGATGTTAAGTTCCGAAGAACCCTGGGCAATGGCTGCCACATTTATCCCGTTCCGCCCAAGGGCATGAAAAACTTTTCCGGAAACACCGGACACCCGTTTCATCCGTCGGCCCACAACCCCGATAATGGCAAGATCTTTCTCTGCGGAGGGTTTATCAATGACGCCGGCGGCAATTTCCCGGCTAAACTCTTCGTTAAGGGCGTCAAGTGCATCATCCCCCGACTTTGGATCCACCGCGGCGCAGATAGAATATTCACTGGATGCCTGGCTTATGAGGATCACATTGATCTTTCGTTTTGCCAGGGCGCCGAAAAGCCGGGAAGAAAAACCTGCCACCCCTACCATACCTGAGCCTTGCAGACGGATCAGGGTAGAACGGGAAAGGGAGCTAATCCCCCTAATGGGATACTCCCCTTCATCAGCTTTTTCCGTAATCCTGGTACCCGGACAGGAAGGATTAAAAGTGTTCCGTATTACAATGGGGATACCCTGTTCCAGAGCCGGTCTAATTGTGGGAAAATGAAGAACCCTGGCGCCGAAATGGGAAAGCTCCATCGCTTCCTCGTAGGACAGGGAATTAATAAGAAAGGCATCCTTTACCAGTTTTGGATCCGCCGTCAGGATCCCGTCCACATCGGTCCAGATCTCAACCTGTTCAACATTCAGGGCAGCGCCGTACAGGGCCGCCGACAAATCTGAGCCGCCCCTTCCCAGGGTGGCAGCCGAACCATCCTCCGTCCGGGCAACAAAACCGGAAGCAACAAAAAGAGACTTCCCCGCAAAGTCGGTTTCTCTGATGCGCCTGTAGGTCTCGCCGGTAATAACATGGGCCGCACCGTAACAGTTGTCGGTAACTATGAGTTCCCGTGAATCAAGGTATTCCGCGTGTAGTCCCGATGCGCGGAGTATCCTGGCAATAAGCGGAGCCGAAAGCAGTTCTCCGAAACTCATAATGCTGTCCAGGATCCGCGGAGAAAGCTCCTGTAAAATGGCAACTCCGTCAAGGAGCCGGGTAAGTTCAACAAAGGTTTTTTCAATTTCCTCATCGGCGGCATTATGTTCCGCACCGCTTAGAAAGGCTGCGCTTATATCCAAATGACGGCGTTTTATATCCGCCAGGGTCATGGCTGCACCGTTTTCTTCGGCAGCGATAGTACCGGAGGATATGTCGAATCCTGTATATGCTTCCGGTTGATTTGCCGCTTTCCGGGCTAAATTAACAAGAGTATTGGTAACTCCGGACATGGCGGACACCACCATGACTTTGGTTTTACCGGCATGATCGGAATCATTTAAAATGGAAACAATTTGTGAAATTGCCTTTGGTGTTCCAATAGATGTACCGCCAAATTTAAGTACCAGCATGGCTCATATTACTCCCCTTGCCAGGGCAATTTCAATCCGTTATGATCCGCCCATGGAGAGGTATTACTTTGATTGGGCTGCCACAGCAAGACCGGATATTACAATAGAGCATCGAACATCCCTACCATTTGCCAATCCATCGTCAATTCACAAAGAAGGTAAGGCCGCACATACGACACTGGAAGAAGCCCGGACCCGCTGTGCTGGAGCCCTGGGAATTAATGCAGAAGAAATATACTTTACTTCCGGCGGAACCGAATCAAACGGTATCGTACTTTTTTCACTGCTCTGCAAACCGGGAATTCTGCAAAACACCGGTAAATCCGCAGTATTACTCTACTCGGTAACGGAGCATCCTTCGATCAGGGAAAATTCCCCGGTGTTAAAACAAATGGGTGTCCGCTGCGCTCCCATCCCCGCGGAAAAGGACGGCAGGATAAGTGCCTTAACATTACAAAGGACACTCGCTAAAAATCCAGGCGCACGGATGATTATGATTATGGCGGTAAACAACGAGACCGGCGCCATAAACGATATAAAGGCTTTAACGGAGTTGATACGGAAACACGAAACCAAAGGGCCGCCCGTTCATTTCCACTGCGACGCAGTCCAGGCTGCGGGAAAAATCCCTTTGGATATGTATGGCTGGAGAATTGATTCTGCGTCCCTTAGCGCCCACAAAATTGGGGGAAGCCGGAGTACGGGCCTTCTCTGGCTAAAGACTCCCATAACTCCCCTTGTCCGCGGGGGCGGCCAGGAAAAAAAAAATCCGGCCCGGAACGGAAAACACCGCTGGGGCTGTGGATTTGGCCAATGTCCTTGAAAAAACCACCGGCTCTGCCCTTCCCCCCTTATACCGAAAAGCGGCGGATCGGATGAAAGCCCTTATGGCCGCCCTCCGCAAATCCGGCTATTTCATCCCCATACCGGCGGACCGCGAAGACGAGGACAGCCGCTTTTCCCCCTGGATACTTCAGGCGGCGTTTCAAAACAAATACGGTAAAAACAATACAAGGGAAATTAAGGTCCGCGCCCAGGATGAAAACGGCATTG
>JAIRRF010000101.1 GCA_031256115.1 Treponema sp. | reverse complement strand
TAAATCCTTTTTCTGGCTTATCAAGGAATCGCTCTATAACAAATTTGGCAATCGCTCGTGAGACATAAGCAGCAGAATTTCCATTTATGATTAATGAATCATAGGTATTGATTGTTTTTTCAAGATGTGTTTTCTCTGCAACTGTTCCATATCTTAAAATATGTACTATTTTATTCATTACCACCATCCCTCATATCATTCATAGATATTACACCTTCAATCCTTCCTTGTATATCCATTGTTAGGTGTAGCGCATGGATAATCTTCTGGTAATGTTGAATCTCATCAAAATTAAGCGTCCGCCCCTTACGGTCTTTGAGCCATTTCTGCGCGGGCTGATAGCCGCCAATGTAAAAACTCCATACTTCCGACGGGACTGATTCAAAATACTGTTGTTTGTTTATCCATACTTTTTTTTCTTTGTAGGTAATGGTGTCTATGGTATTGCTTCCTTCAATCGGATAACGGGCTAATTTTTCTGATGGAACAACATCTTCCAATAAATGAATTGTCCGCAATTTTGCACCGAATTCGGCCATAGTCTTAAACTGTTTGGTATCGGCTGGATAAGGAACCCGGGGAAAATCAATTTTGAGGAATTCTTTGTATTTTATCCGATAGGCGGGGCTGTGGAGAACGGCATAAATATAATCAAGTATGTCTATGGGAGTAAAAGTTCCCCTCTTGTCTTCCTTTTCTTCATTGAAATGCAGATTTATTTTTTCCGCTATTGTTTTTACTATATCTAAATTCAGGTTGGGATGGCGTTTTTCAGATTTGCCTAAAGTGTCTCTATAGGGGTAAATATATAAAGGAAATGTTAAGCCTGCTCCATATTGCCCTGCAGTTCCAGTAAAGTTAATATCGTTTATAATTTTTGAAATAAATATTCCATATAGCCCGGTAATAGCTTGTCTTGGAGCAATTATTGCAACATTTTCTTGTTCTAGAAAATGCTGCATAATATTATATCTATGCCTTTTTACTTTTTTTAGGTCGTAATCTATATATCTAATGTCAAAAGGTCTATAGTTATATACCTGATTGTTTTTGCTGGAAAAAGGCTTAACACTTACAAGATGATTATCATCATGCGTTTTTATGCCACTTGAATAAATAGGAAACAAGATATTAATACCAAAGCCGCTTTCATATTCAGTCTCAAGTGAAAAGTCTTTTGGAACAAAATAATAATGTGGACTTTGAGGCTTCAGTTCTTTCCATTTTATCGTTGATAAATTACGCTCCATAAGGAAACTATATTTGGTCTCCCTCTTACCGAAAAGATCGCAATGATATACTTTTGCAGTATCTGATTTTACCGTTTTTTTTATAAAAATATTAATACTTACTCCTTGCTGTATGTCGAATACATTGCCGTCATTCTTTCCGTCAAGCGTTGTTTCTCGTTTTTTTGAACTTCCATGCAAATCAAATATATATATTTTGTCAAAACTTTCCAGTAATGTTTTCCGCATTTTACGATGAATAATGCCGTCAATAAAACTGTTATTTGATATATAAGCCAAAATACCATTTGTATTTTTGTCTATCAGATACTGACCATATCGAATAAACTTTATATAATCATCAGAAAGCGGCTGGATGTTTTTTTCGTTCAAGTCTTTTTTATACTCTGCTATCAGTCCATCTATCCAATCATTTTTATTTTGGGTGCTTACGTTGTATGGTGGGTTTCCCATTACCACCATTACTGGAATATCCTGCTTTACCTCGCGCGCTTCTTCCGCTTCCCTTGCCAGCCATTGGGCCATGAAAAGTTCTGGCACGCGCTCTGGCGCTTCTTCCAGTGTGTTAGTAAGATAGATGTGCAGGCGTTTGTCTTTCCCATTCTGTTTATTATTCAAAATAACACCCGTCTCTCTGAGCGTCATGTCCAGCTTGAAATGCGCCATCGCGTAACTTGCCATGAGTATTTCAAAGCCGTTGAGCCGGGGACTTAAATGCTCGCTGCAATAGCCAGCCCACATTCCTTTCTGTCCGGTAAAACGTGAATGAATGAGATTTACGACTTCCGAAAGAAATGTGCCGGTTCCGGCAGCGGGGTCAAGAATCTGTACTTTGTGGAACTCATGACATCCGGTTTCTTGATTACTTTGTTTCTTTGTACTTTTTCCCGGCAGCTTAATTTTTGAATTATCTGCAAGCCCCTGTGCAAGATAAAACTCTTTTTGCAATATATCGTCAACTGCTTTCACAATAAACTGTACTGCTGGAAGTGGAGTATAATACACGCCTCTACTCTCCCGCAGGGCAGGATCATACTCGGCAATGAATGTTTCATAAAAATGAATGTAGGGATCTTGATTGGCCTTGCTGAATTCTTTGAGGATTTCTTCAACGGCTACGCAGTTAAAAAGGTCGGCAAGTGCGTCAACAATCCAGCGGATACGGCTGTCAAGATCAAATCCGGCTATATACTGAAAAAACTTGCGTAAGAACGGATTGGTCTTCGGTACAAGATGAGCCGCTATTTCCCGGTTAAAAGTCTGGGAGTTTCGCTGATTGAGCCGGGCGGCAAAAAGGCCGTAAGCCAAAGTTTGTGCGTACATATCTGCAAAAGATGTTTCACTCAGATCGTGAACAAGAATTTTGCGGAACCCTTCCAACTGACCGGAAAGTGTATCGCCTTCGATGTTCTTTTCTGACAGGGCGGTTTTGATTATTTCCGCAAGCAGTTTCGTTTTAGCCGCCATCATGCGGGCAAGATCTGATGACTGGTAAATGGTTTTTCCCGAATAGCCGGTGAATTTGTTAATCAACTCAACAAAAGTACCATACTGCTTTTTATCATGGACAATACCATCGCCGGATTCATTAGCTATGGCAGTTGAAATAACCTGATTTCCTTCAACAAAAAGCTGAAAGGTAAGGTAGTCGGTGATGATAAGATTGCCGAGGGATTGCTTATAGCGCTCAAATTGCGTTTTATTTGCCTTGTTATTAAGTCCAACAGAAATGTCCTTTGCTTCAATGTAACCCAAAGGAATACTGTCCCTTGTGATAATGTAATCGGGCGCTCCACAAGCAATGTGCCGGGGCTCGTTGGTTATGGTTAATCCTGAGGTAACGGCTTCCAGCAGGCTTTTCAAGGCAGGGCGGTAACTGTGTTCGGTGGCATTTCCGGCACGGTAGATTTTATCAGTTTCCGCGATATAGCGGGTTATTGCCGCGGACTGAAAGTCCGAAGTCGGGGCATTCATGGGAACCCGCCTTTATTAAACTTTAAATCCCTTTGATACAGCCTGGGTTAGTTTATGTTTTAAAAAATTGTTTTCTTTTTTTAGCTTGGTAATTTCCAGTTGTTGTGATTTTACGGTCTCCAGCAGATCACCCTGGGTAAGAGCTCCTGTATGGAGAAGTTCTTCCACATATTCCATCTTGTTTTCAAAATCAATCTCTGCTTCCAGGCTTGCTTCCTGAAAGCTGTCGTCAATCATTTCTTTGGTCAGGGTAAAGGCTTCTTCCGGGGATTCAAGGATTTTATCGGTAATGCGGTAAATCGCCTGGGCAATTACCGACTGGGGTTTGTAAAGCACCACCGGCAGCCGGGATGACAGAGCAGTATCCTGAATTCCATCCCGGTACATTACACCCAAATGTTCAACCTTAATATCCAAATATTCTTCACAGGAGAGGCGGATTTTCATGGCAACGTCCGCATCCTTTGGGTCTTCGATCATATTCATGATTAATCGTGGATGAAAGTGGGCTGTCGCTTCGGCAAACTTCCTGTGAGACTCAGGATCGACATTGGCAATTTCTTTAAGCATTTGCGGTATATACAAATGTCTTTTTTCCGAGCTGTCCCTTCGTGCCCGCTCCAGGAAATTGAACGCTTCGGTTCCTTTGGCAAAAATAGTGTACATAAGCCGGAAAACGGTATTTTTTAAAAAGACATAGGCATTAAGAGTGGCTGTAACCGCAGGAGAGCTTACTACAATCCCCTGCCCGGAAAGCAGAAAAAAATCCAGAATAGATTGATGGGTTCCTGCTCCCAGATCCAGAATTAAAATATCCGTATCCGAAGCAAGAGCAAGCAAGCGCCTGACAAGGGCATTGCGCTGAAAGGATTTTAGGTTTGCCATACCGGGCATTTCCTGATCTCCCGGAATAAAACGCAAGCCCCGGATATTGGTATTGGAAATTACCTGGGTGAAATCCGATTTGGTGTTGTGGAGGAAAGTTCCAATCCCTTTGGCAGGTGAATGAAAGCCCAGTACCAAATGGAGGTTCGAAGCTCCCAAATCCAGGTCGGTCAGAACTACCCGCTGTCCTGCCTGGGCCAGGGCAACCGCCAGATTCGCCGCTACCAGGGATTTGCCCACTCCGCCTTTACCGCTTGCAATGGGAATAATACGCATTATTCTCCTCCTTGTGCTGTTACCAGGTTTGTTTCTTCATTCCATACTGCAATTCCGGATATGGTACCTAAATCTGCAATACCTAAAAAAACAGCCCATAAAACTCGCTGTATGTTTAATATTAGATGCATGGTAAAAATGAGCCATAGTATAATACAAAGTAAAGACAGGCTCTTACCCATAATGTAGAGCGGCTTATATGCCTTTGACGATTCAAAATGAACAAGGAGAAAAAATGACATTAATGGAAAAAGGGCATTGGGAGCCGTGAACATTACCAATGGAAGATTAAACGGAGATTCCGGTTTTTGATAAATTGACAACAGCATAAGCAAAAAGAGAAATCTTGAACAATCATAGATTAAAACCGCAATAGGCGCTAAACGGAGACTTTTGGCCCTTATTGTTTTCCCGGTCATTTCTTTTCCAGCTATTTGATTCCCACCAGTTCCATTTCAAACACCAAAAAGGCATTGGGAGGAATCACGCCGCCGGCGCCCCGCTCGCCATAGGCGAGTTCCGGGGGGATTACAACCAGCCGTTTTTCTCCAAGGCTCATATCCATGACTGTTTTATCCCAGCCGGGGATTAATTCACCAGTACCTGCCTGAAATTCCAGGGGGCTTCCATGGGCATCGGAGGCATCGAATACCTCGCCGGACAGAAACATCCCCTTGTAATTTACCTGCGCCGTATTTCCACGCTGGGGTTTGGCGCCGGTTCCCGGTTTTTCTATCCGGTACATAATCCCATTGGGATCTGTTTTCAGGTCCGGAAACTTTTCGGTTATCAGGGAAAGATCGGCTTCCCGCTGGGCCTTTTGTCCGGCAATTACTTTTTCCCTTGCAGCAAGAATTAACCTTTCAAATGTAGTTTGATCCGCCTGGAATGCCTGGGCTGCCGCCCCGTTCCGCACAATGGTAATTGTGTTGATTTTATCGCCCTGTACTATTGCATTTACCACCCGCTGGCCTTCAATTACTTTTCCAAACACGGTATGATTATCGTCCAGCCACGGGGTTTCCGTGTGAGTAATAAAGAATTGGCTTCCGTTTGTACCGGGTCCGGCGTTCGCCATGGAAAGAATACCCGGTCCATTATGCCTTAAGGATGGATCAAATTCATCGGGAAATTGATAACCGGGCCCGCCGCTACCGGTACCCGTGGGGTCCCCGCCCTGAATCATAAAATCGGGAATAACCCTGTGGAAGGTAATGCCGTTATAGAAGGGTTTACCTCCGCATACATTCATTTTTCCCTCTGCCAGGGCCACGAAACTGCAAACCGTAAGGGGTGTTTTTTCGAATTCCAGCTTTACAAGGATTTCGCCCTTGTTGGTTTTAATTCGGGCAAAAAGACCGTCCCCCAAAGCGGCATTACCGGGAGAACTTTGAGCCGTTGCTTCGTTTGCGCCTGTCCTGGGAGGCCATTTTTCGGAACAGGAAAGAAATAGAGCCAAAGAAACACTACAGAAAAACATGACAGGTGAAAAAATAACTCTGTTCGGGGCAGCATATATACACATGGTATAATCATACCATAGACAGGAATATTTATTCAATCTATACTATAAAAACCATGGACATAACCGAGATTCAGGATGAGCTTCTCCGGTTGGAATACCCGAACCTGCTGCCTGATCACGATCCTGATATTGAACGATATTATTACCTTCGTACGATGGGTTATTCCCGGGAAGCTTTGGGAATTTATCAGAACCGTCTTGTAATCCGGTATCCCGACAGCGACTTCCGTACCTGGCTGCTCCGTTCATACAGAAGCCATGATCCGGTATTCAGGAATCTTTTAGCCAAAGGTTACCGGATGCTTGGAGAGCGTTCTTTGGAACGGATAAAACGGGTTATTTTGTTTATAGCAGAAAAAGCCGATTCCTTCAACGAAAGGGATGTATACTCTACCATAACTACAGCAGAAGAAATCCTCAAATTCCTTTCGCCGGAACGTTATGAAGCAATGGCAGGAATGGAACGCTATCTCCGCTATGCCAACGCCATGAGCATAAAAGTAAATTCCATTGCAAGAGCAACAGAACTGATCCGGGCATATGTAACCGATACCCTTTCAATAGTGGAAGAAGAACGCCGGCGCCGGTCTGTGGCAATGCGAAGGGCTGAAGAAGAAACCCGGAGGCGTCTGGTTAAAGCAGACCTGGAAGGTTATTATTATCAAAAAAAATATGGCGGACGTATGCCGCTTGTTGATCTTTCAACGGTGGATTTTTCTCCTGCCGATTTGGCAAGGATTGAAATTCCTCCATATAAACGGATTGAAGATCAAATCCTCGGTTACTGTGTTAAATACTGGAATATTTCAGAGGATCCGGCCTTTGAAAGGGTACTTTTTCTTTACTCCCGAAAATTCGGAAAAAAGAACTATGATATTTATATGACCATACGTAGGGGGCAGGAAGCCAGACGCCGTGATGATGAAATTCTTGCTTCTCTTATGAGCCTTTTGATTACCGGTTATTATTATTCAATCCAGGGCGATCTGTATCTTTGGCGCAACTGGAATGCTATTAAATTTGCCTTGGCAAATCAGCAAAAAGCGCTGCCT
>JAIRRF010000077.1 GCA_031256115.1 Treponema sp. | reverse complement strand
TGAAAAGGGCTTTTTATTCCAAATTCCGTTTGGCCGCAGTATTTGTCAATTTTTATCCGATCCCAGTAACTTGCTTTAACAGGAACCGAAGGATCATCAGCGGGACTCCCTTCTTTGTGTTTCTTTTTTTGGAATTCTTTTAAATTGATTTTTTCGGAATCGTCCGGATCATCGGAATCGAGTATTTCAACATGACGTTTGGCTCTCCGGTTCCCAATTTTCCCTTCTGCCGATTCATTCCGTGTCCGTCCGGGTTTGTTCTGGTCAGTTTCCTGGTCTGCTGAGCGTTCAAACCCGATTTCGCCCCCCAGGAGTTTAGTCATCCGTTTGGCTTCATCCTGATCCAGGCGGTCAACTTTTAATCTGTCCCGGGTTTTAGAGAGTTCCCCCGGGGCGTATACTTCTTTTTCTTTGCCCATTCACATAACCCGATATTGTTATTATATCACTAAATAAATCCTGACTTCCAGTGCCAAACCGGAACAGATAAATTCGACGGAAAAGGGTTAGGGTTATTAAAATCCGGCAACCAGTCTGTGTTGCCGGGAACCAGTTCCTGACAATAACCTTCTTCGATGCCAAATTCCGCAAGCCAGCCCAGGACCGTGTCATATTCTTTTTGGGTAATGTAACGCCTGGGAATGTCCGGCCATGGATGGCCGGTGGTTGAATGGGTGGAGTTTGCATTGCAAACTCCCCTGTTGGATTTGACATGGATGTCAAATCCAACAGGAGTGTACTGAAACATCAATGACAGAAGTGCCCGCCCCGCAGCATGATCCGCAAACCAGCGCAGGACTTTTCTGCTTGATGGAAGGCTGCCCGGTAGAACCAGGTGACGGACCATAACCCCGGAGATTAGCCTGACCGGTGAATTATTCTTTCCTTCTTTTTTCTTTATTTCTTTATAATGAAGGGATCGCATTTCCAGCATTTTTCCAATGGCCGAAGTTGCAACGACAGGATAATCCGGGGCGTTAAAGTAATGTCCGGCAATGGTGGTATCCAGGGTCTTTAAATCAGGAAGAAAAACATCAACCGTATCTGCCAGTAATTCCAGAGTTTCCGGCAATTCATAAGCAGACGAGTTCCATAGAACGGGAATGGTTAACCCGGCTGTTTTTGCGGCGGCTATTCCCTCTACAATAGCCGGAACCATATGGCTTCCGGTTACAATATTTATGTTTTCTGCTCCCCTGTCCAACAGAACCAGGCAAATCCGGGCAAATTCAGCAGTGCCGACTGCCCTGCCTAAAGATTTTAGGTGGTCAAATGCTTTAGGATTTTTAAGTCTGTTAATTTGAAAATTCTGACAGAAAGCGCATCCCAGATTACAGCCGCTGACAAAGATTGTCCCGGAACCACCCGCCGCTGCTTCAATGAAACGCGGTACCTCTCCGGTTCTTCTGCCCTGCTCCTCAGCTGCTCCGGTAAGGGGCGGCTCCTCCCCCCAATGTATAGAAGCACAGGCCAGACGGAGGACGGCGCTTTCTCCGCAAAAACCAAATGGTTTATCAGGAGTTAACGCGGATTCAATATTCTCCCGCAACGCTCCGCAGCGCCTGGGACAAAGAAAACACGACTGATATGATAAATTCATTTTCAAAAAGACCTGAAAAGATTATGTTTTCCATTATGATACCCCCACTTTCTTAAATCCAGCATTTTTCCGCAAATTCAAGCAATAAAACACACACAAACATCTATCCATGCCTTGCTTTGAGAATATTCTTCAATTTCTTTCATTGTTAATTCTATTGCTGAATTGCCGCTGCCACAGGCAGGAAAAACCGTTGTGAAACGTTTCATCGAATTGTCCAGATACACATCCACATTTTGCGGAAGGGCAAATGGACAGACACCGCCGATAGCATGGCCGGTATATTCCAGGGCTTCTTCATGGCTTAACATTCTTGCTTTTAAATAAAAATATTCTTTGAATTTCCGGTTGTCCAGTTTCATATCCCCGGCAGTAACTACAATGATTGCCCTGTCATCGACGCCCCTAAGGGAAATACTTTTGGCAATCCTGGCAGGTATTACACCCAAGGCAGCCGCGGCAAGTTCTACCGTGGCCGTAGAAATATCCATTTCAATAATATCCTTGTCTCTATTCCAGCAGCTTAAATAGGTGCGTACCCGTTCAATGGACATAAGATCCTCTACAATACACAATTCGTCCGCCCTTAATGGTCATTGCCGGAGCAAACTGTCCGTCCAATAATACAATATCAGCGTCCTTTCCGGAGGCAATGCTTCCTTTCCGATCAAAGATACCGATAGAACGAGCGGGATTTTCTGCGGCCATTTTAAGAGCGGTTCCGGCAGAGAAACCCCAATGCGTAAGATTATATGCACATTGGTTAAGGCTAATGACACTTCCCACAAGGGCGCCGTCCTCATTTGTCATTCGTCCATTCGAAATAGTAATCCTGCAATTATCCTGGAAATAACTTCCATCGGGAAATCCGGAGAATTCGTTGTTATCCGAAACAAGAACGAGTTTACCGGGATCCGTAGCGGCTATGAACATTTTGGCAATCGTTGGACTTACGAGCCAGCCGTCGGATATCAATTCCATAAAAGCGCCATGCTGCCATGCGGCTGTAACGATTCCCTCGTACCGCTGATGTAAAAGCGGCATGGTATTAAAGGTATGGGTAACCCTGTTCATCCCCAAAGAAAAAGCTTTCATGGCTGTTTCATAACCGGCTTCTGTATGGGCGATGGAGACGGAAATACCGGCGGAAACAAGAGTTTCTATGGCAGCCATGTTTTCTTTAATATCCGGCGCCAGGGTCCATATTTTGATTAGGCCGTCGGCATGTCCCAGAATCCGGTTGATTTCTTCTTTTTCGGCGGGGCGGATATTTTCTATTTGATGGACGCCATTTTTATTTTTGTTCAAATAGGGGCCTTCCATATGGATTCCCGCAATTTCTACATTGCTGGACTCGTTTTTTTTTGCCAGCATCACAGCCCGGTCAACAAGCCGAAGGGTTTCTTCCGGGGGACGGCTGCATATGGCGGCAAGAATGGAAGTAACACCGGACGATGACAGATATTCCTCAAGTTTTTCCCATTCCCCTGTTTCATAAGAAAAATCAAAACCGTTTCCGCCGTGGATGTGCGTATCAATAAAACCGGGGCAAACCATTAAGCCTTCGGCGTCAATCTGCCGGACATTTTCGTCTTCCGGCAGAATATCACCGTAGTAAAGGGCCGCTATAATGCCCCGGTCAATGCCGACATGTCCTTTAATGAAGGTACCGTTGCTTTGCAGTATCATGCCGTTTTTAATCAGAACTTGTATGCTCATATTTTTAACAGCATATCCTATCCCACTATTAAAATAAAGTAGTGAATTAGAATTGTACCATTTGGAGATATTTTCTACGAATGAAAAAAATAAAAAGGCTGTCCGGTGTTAACCCGGACAAGCCCCTGCATGATGCCTGACTTTGTGTTTTTTTAAATAAATTCCCACACAGCCGTTTGGGAATGATTTCCCTTATCATCGGTAACAGGCTGGCCGGCAGCTTTTTCGGCAATTCCCAGAGAGTCGGCGTTTTCGGCCAGAAACCTGCCGATATTTGCGTTGATTGAGTCATGCACGTTTGTTCCGTCAGCATAATAATGCCCAATATAGTGTCTGATGATGTCAACTGTGCGAAAATCCTCTTTGCTGTCTGCCCGCATCTGATCAATGTGTTTTTGAATGATCGGTAAAAAATGATCGTTAAAAAAAGTCATACTCTTTTTCTCCTTCTTAAAAATATTATTGACCGGAAAACCAGTATTTCCACCGGAAGTTTTACTGTTTTTAAATAAAAGGAAGATTATTAAGGCAAACATGACAATGACTAAGAACGCCAGTAGTATCTCCCAGGGAAACCTGAAATGGTATACTCCTGTTAAATTGGCTTGTCTGATTGGTATTTTTTTGTTATCCATAATTGGAGTTTTTACCTCTGAGTAAACAGCCACTGTTACAGCAGGTGCCGGATTATTACTCTCTATTAATATACTGACACGTCTATTGGGAATTCTTGCTGCTTCATTTGCATTGTTACCCCATAAATCTACTGCTCCATAAGCTTCGGGATCTGCAAACAAACCGCCCGGGACCCCTCGCTTTTGCAGCTCATTAATTACAAAAAGAGCCCTGTCCCTTGAAAGTTTTTCGGAATCAAATTTATTTGCGGCGGCTGCGGCATATCCATAAACGTGAATTTGGCCGGAAGTCAGATTCCTGCCCAACAAGTATTTTGCCGCATTGTCAAGTTGAATTACTGCCTGTTCTTCATTTGCAAATTGATTGCCTCTGTTGGGCAGGAATAGCAAATAATCTACTTCTTCCTGTATGCTGGTTTCAGTAAAAGCCGGGAAACCAACAAAAGCGAAGAAACAAAAAATCAAACACATCATTTTCATAAGAATCATCCTTGACTGAATCATTTTTATGCCACTTTCAGAAAATAATCAAAAAGCAATGCACAAATCATACCCATGAAAAAAAAATCTTTGTCGCATAATACATCCGAAAGGAACACGGGCTCCCGCTGCGCTGTTGCTATTTCTCGCATTATGGGGTATAATGCTTTTTAGACCGGTTAAAACCGAAAGGACAATACATGAAAACCAAAGCTGTCCGTTTATACGGCGTAAATGATCTTAGACTCGATGAATTTGAACTTCCGGAAATAAAAGATGATGAAATACTGGCCAGGGTGGTTTCTGATTCAGTCTGCATGTCCAGCCACAAGCTTGCCCTGCAAGGAGAAAAACACAGAC
>JAIRRF010000032.1 GCA_031256115.1 Treponema sp. | reverse complement strand
GCCCTATACCCTGGGAAATCCCAAGGTCATGCAGGTGGCGGACGTGATCAGCACCATGGTATACCGGGTGGGTATCCGCTCATTCCAGTTCTCCTATACCGCAGCCATAGGCCTTTTCCAGTCGGTTATCTGTGTTATTTTCCTTGTAACTGCGGACAAAATGGCGAAAAAATTCGGCGAACGGGGCATTTGGTAGGAAGCCGGTCATGATAAGATCAAAATCTACAAAAGTAATTGACTTCCTTATCGCCCTTGTTTGTTTTTTAGTTGTCCTTATCTGCCTCTTGCCGATGGTAAATATTCTGGCCCGCTCTTTCAGTTCGCCATTTGCAATTGTGAACCGTCAGGTGTCGTTTTGGCCTGTCAACTTTACCTCAGAATCATACCTGTATGTCTTTAAAGATCCTTCGTTTTCCCGTTCCATGGTTTGGACCGGTATTCTGACAGCTATATGTACTGCTTTTTCTCTTGTTATGACCATACTCTGTGCCTTTCCCCTGACATACGATGCCCTGAAGGGCCGAAAGGTTTTCAACACCCTCATCATCTTTACCATGTACTTCAGCGCCGGGACCATTCCGAATTACATATTGATGAAGAATCTTGGTTTACTGAACAATCCCCTGGTGCTGATCCTACCCAACTGTCTTTCGGTCTTTAACATGATCATTTTACGGAGTTTCTTTTTCAGTGTTCCCGACAGCTTAAAGGAATCGGCAGAGATAGACGGCGCCAATCCGTTTACAGTACTGATTCGGATATACCTTCCCCTTTCCGCCCCGGTTCTGGCTACCCTGGCCCTGTTCTACGCCGTGGGCCGGTGGAATGGTTTTTCCGATGCCCTGCTCTATCTTACCAAACCGGAGTTCCACCCCATCCAGTTAAAGCTTTACAATATCATCAACAACCTTTCTTACATAGAAATCGCCACTCTGGAAGGGATTGCGGGAGGCGCCCCCCAGGCAAGCGACGGCATGAAGGCGGCATCGGTTATGTTTGCGACACTGCCTATTCTAATTGTATATCCCTGGCTTCAGCGTTATTTTATTAAAGGTGTTACCATCGGCGCCGTAAAGGGGTAATAATATTTGGCTCAATTCCCGTCTTTTTAAGCGGGTTAATTTTTTTTATGGAGTGTAATCATGATTACAAGAAAAAGCTTTTTTGTTCTCCTCGCCGGATTACTTGCTTTCTCCCTGTTTTTGTCATGCGGCCAAAAGGCTCCGGCGCCCCAGGCCGGGCAGGCAGCACTACAGGAGATCAGCGTAGAGGTATTTAACCGGGGCACTGACGGCGGCCGTTCTGATCCGACCAAAAACAACTATACGGACTGGATTCAGGAAAAAATTCTGAAAGAAGAAAACATTAAGGTCACGTTTATTTCAGTTCCCCGGAGCGATGAAGTTCCGGCCCTTAACAACATGATGGCAGCCGGGAATCCTCCGGATATCTGCCTTACTTACGATCTTGCCCTCATCGCCAACTACCGGGATCTTGGGGGTCTCTATGACATGGCGCCCAATATTACAAGGCTCATGCCTGACCTGGACAAATTCCTGGGCGAAGATCCCATGCTGCCGGGCCGGCGCTTTATTCTCCGCTCAAGGGCTTCCCAAACCGGACAGGTTTTTTCTATCCCCGCCCGGCGTATGAACACTGCCCGCATCAATACCTTTATCCGCAAGGACTGGCTGGACAAACTGGGCCTTGGCCTGCCCCAGACCACCCAGCAATTCTATGACGCCATGGTTGCCTTCAAGGAAAGAGATCCCGGCGGAGTTGGAAGAGACAGGGTAATTCCCATGGTCTCCAGCCGCGGCGCCCGCTGGAATTTCGGAAACCTCGTGGATTCCTTCATCGACCCCAATATCAGCATCAGGGATGAATGGGTTAACACGGTGGTGGATCGTTCCTACCTGCTCCCTGGTTATAAGGAAGGAGTACGTTTCCTCAACAGAATGTTCAATGAAGGCCTGATTGACAGGGACTTCCCGCTTTACCGTTCCGACGATGAACCCTTTGCCAGACTTAAGAGCGGCGTAGCCGGCTCCTACCAGCACAACTACGATCAGCTTTACCGGGACAGCCCCGGGGTATACAAGGATCTCGCGACCAATGTACCCGGAGGTAATTTTGTTGTTATAGATCCCTTCCAGCATCCAAGCGGGAAAACCATTAAATACTCCTACGATGCGGCAGGAGTTTATTTCTTTATCCCCAAAATCGCCAAATTCCCCGAAGCCGCCATGCGTTATGTCAACTGGCTCTCCAGGTTTGAGAACAACTACTTCCTGCAGCTTGGCCCGGAAGGCACAGGCTTCGATATGGTAGGCGGCATTCCCAGGGTGAAGCCCGCGCCCGGCCTCTGGATACAGAACAGTCCCCAGAACATCGACTACACTATTCCCATCAATGGCCTGGAATTGGGAGACCCGGCAAAAAACATGCAGGCATTGGCTAATTCTTATAATGTTGATCCCAAGTTCATCATTGACGCCTACGAACTGTGCTTGAGGAACGCCAGGCCTCTGCCGGTTATTCCGGTTACCCTCACTGCCGCAGGCCCGGTACAGCAGACCTTGCTGGACATGGGAGATCAGTTGATGGCGGAATCCATTACCTGCCCTCCCGGCCAGTTTGACCGGGTATGGGACGACGCGATAAGGAACTGGCTGGCTGCCGGCGCCGAAACTGTCCGGGCTGAAAGAGCCGCCAAGTTTATACAACCGTAATTTTTTTACCGAACGGGGAGTGAGAGTTTCTCACTCCCCGTTTCCTTCCCCCTATTGTTTATCCGCTTAATTAATGTATTATGGGCTATGCCCAAGATTGACGTAAACGAAGAAGTTTTCTTTGCCCTGGCAGACCGCAAATGGACCTCAAAGGAAGACTTCGAGGAAGCCCTTGTCTGCGCCAAGGCGGAACTTGATTCAGACTTTGATTCCCAGGACAGAATACCAAACGATGAACGCGTTCTGAAAATAGAGCTGAACGATACCAACAGGCCGGATCTCTGGAGTACAGCAGGCTGCGCCCGGCAGCTCCGGGTATTTTACGGCGGCAAGGCGCCTGTCTATCCCTTTTTCTCCTCTCCCGGAAATATGAAGAACGCAAAACAAAAGGTGATAGTAGAAAAGAGCGTTGCCGGGGTGCGGCCTTATCTGGCCGG
>JAIRRF010000311.1 GCA_031256115.1 Treponema sp. | reverse complement strand
TTCAATTAGATCAATATAATTTCGATAAGCGCCTTTGTTTTCCAGAACGGCCGCTGTTGAATGTCCATTACCGGTAGTTTTTTTTGCCCTCCCGGAAAAATCAGAAAGATCGGTATGATCCTGATTGTCCTTTTCTGCCGCAGAATCCTGAGTCTTTGTGTTTTGTTCCATTACGGGTTCAGAAGATACTTTTTTTACCAGCTCGCCTTCTGTATAAACAACAGTAATTCCCATCTTGGCTAAATTCTCAAGATCTCTATTGCGAATTTCCATACCGGCAGGTACCAGAAAATTGTCTCCTTCAATATAAACCGGTTCGGAAAAGATCATGCCCGGATCAAGGGTTTTAACATCAATTTTTTTCATCAAATTCCTGTCCGCTTACTTTATTCATTTTGTATGAATTCTCTTTCTTTTGCAATGACAAAGGCAAGGATATTTGCCACCGCTTCCCAACACCAGGGAGGAATATAATCTCCCGGCCTTACGGCTTCAAGTAAGGCTGCCAGACCCGGGTCTTCCACGACGGCAATTCCTGCTCTTTGGGCTTCTTCCAAAATTCGTCCGGCATCCCTTCCTTTACCGGATGCGAGGAGTACCGGAGCAGGCATTTCCGGAGAATAGGCCACTGCGGCGGCTTTTTTCTTTGTATTTATGTTAAACATATATATTAAACCTATTTAGGTTAAACCTCCTCATCTATCGGACAAAAGATATCTTTTTTTAAATCATCAAATAAAGAAACCCTATCATTGATTTGCACATTCTTTAGGGGCAAACCAAGGATTTTCGCCAAATCTTTTACCATTTTTATTTTGTTGGAATGAGTATATCTTTCCGGTTCCGGAAAAAAACCCAATTCCGCATGACTTTCAGGTAAAAGGGTTGGCTGGCCATTTATGTTTTCCACGGTGATTAACCAGTTTCTTGGGTTTTGTCCCGGCCGGGACACATTAATGCCGGCAGT
The DNA here is from genome assembly GCA_031256115.1 of Treponema sp. Lineage (GTDB taxonomy): Bacteria > Spirochaetota > Spirochaetia > Treponematales > Breznakiellaceae > WRIV01. Next base: position 2,840 of record JAIRRF010000311.1, on the reverse strand, counting down.
TAATACATGATTTTTGTTTAAAAGTATCCTAAGCGATACGGTAATTTCCAAATCATGTTCAATAAATGAAAAGGGGACTACTATCCATTGTTTGTTTTTTCCGGGGATCCGGTTGATAAAATCCAGAAGGGGCCGTTCTTCCAGAATTTCTTCTATTTTTTTCTGTAAATCCTGGGCCTTATTCCAAAAATGTTTAGGTTCTGTTGTTCTTGATTCGTCTCTGAACTTAGTATCCTGTCGGCTACCGCTATCTGCCTTGGTACCGGTTTCTTGATTTCCCTGTCCATGTTCCTGATTTTCCCGGTCTTTTATTTGCCCTTCAGACGTTTGCGGACGACCGGTTTGAGAGGAACTATCTTTTTTAAAGCATTTGATTGAGCCTTCTATGGCGGCGCAATATTCGGCAAGAACTTTTTCTCCCAATTTTATGCCTTTATCTGCGGCGGCGGCAGCCCCAAGTACAGGGGCTTCTCTGATGGGTTTTCCGGATTTTGCTTGTTCCAACACTTCCCGTCTTAGAGCATTGAGCAGCTTCGGTTCCAGGGGCAGGGAAAAAAACCGGGCAATGGTAATTATTGACTGGGAGAGACTATCCTGAGGCAGTTTAAGAGAAGAAAGAAGACTTGCCAGGTTTTTACCGGTTTTTACCGGTACATCCTGTTTTACCGGAGAATTGCCCTGAAGAACAGTTTTGGTCTGATTTAAAGACTGTTTTATTTGATTTGGATGCTGCTTTTCCGGAACTATTTTTAATGGTATTGCTATTCTATTAGTTATTTTCAGTCCCATGCGCCTCTACGCGAAATAATAAGAAATAAAGTTTGAAACTCTACAGACTTCTAACCTTCCGCTTCTTTGGGTTCTTTGGGTTTTGCGCTCTTTTTGACAATAAGTTCTTTGATCTTGGCGGCCTTGCCGATTTTATCCCGAATATAGTAGAGTTTAGCTCGTCGGACTCTTCCGGGCCGGACTAATTCTACCCGGGCAATCCGGGGCGAATGGATGGGGAATACCCGTTCGACCCCCACGCCATAGGAATTTTTCCGGACAGTAAATGTTCTGCCAACACCGGAATTTTTTATAGCAATAACCAAACCTTCGTAGATCTGGATCCGTTCAGTTTTTCCTTCCACAATCTTAAAATGAACTTTGACCGTATCGCCAACTTTAAAATTGTCCAATTCTGCCTTCATATGGGCAGCTTCAATTGCCTTTATCTCGTTCATTGTATACATCCTCTATAAATTTAACGGTTTCCTCATCAAAAAGTCCGTCCTGCAACCCCCGTTCCAGCAATTCAGGCCGGAATGCAAGGGTCTTTTCTACCCGTTTTTTTTGACGCCAACGCCGTATATTTTCGTGATGCCCTGAAAGCAATACTTCCGGTACTTTTATGCTATCAAAAATTTCCGGTCTTGTATACTGGGGATACTCCAAAAGCCCCCCGGAAAAACTTTCTTCTTCCAGCGATTCTGGGGTAATTACCCTGTCCACCAGCCGGTACACTGCATCAATTACTACCAGAGCTGCGGCTTCTCCGGAAGACAACACATAGTCCCCAACAGAAAGTTCTTCGTCTGCATAGATGTCGATAATCCGCTGATCGACACCCTCATAGCGGCCGCAGATAAGAATTAATTCCTCCATACCGGCCAGTTCCATAGCCCGCTTTTGGGTAAATGGCCGTCCCGATGGGGACAAATAGATAACCCGGGTTAAATTATTGGCTGGGTCTGCTGTGTTATCTTCATCACCAGAACAACCTCGATGTCTCGTGTACAGAGATCTGGCGTGAACCGATTCAAGCGCCCGGCTTAAGGGTTCCGCCAGCATAAGCATTCCGGGACCGCCGCCATAGGGGGCGTCATCGCAGATCTTATGCTTGTCCAGGGCATAATCCCGGATATTTACCGCCTGATACTGTATTATCCCTTTATCCAAGGCTTTGGCCATAATAGAACTGGCAAAGTATGCATCGATAATTTCCGGGAATAAAGATAATATAGAAAATTTCAATCGTCGTGGGGTTTGGAACCCCGCCTCATTCGGCGGTTCGGAATTCTTATATATAGAACACATTGGCTACAAACCCCACCATTAATAACTTCCTCTCGATCGAGGCTCCCTGGCGAAAGATGGAACGCGATGTAAACATTCGCCGCTTGCGGCGGGGAGCCTCATTCTAATATCCAAGATTTTAACAATTCCAAACGTCCAAATGCCAGGTCAATTGGGCCAAAAAACTCATTCCGGAAGGGAACCAGTCGTTTTTCTCCTGACGAAAGAAGGATTTCCACCAAAAAACCGCCGCCCCCTTCAATAATATCATCTATAGTACCCACTGGTTTTCCTTCAACAAAGACTATAAGCCTTCGTAGATCTTCAATATAAAATTCACCTTCGCCAAGGGACGCCGACAGGTGCCGGGGCACCAGGATTTCTGCACCTTTTAATGTTTTGGCCGCTTCGGGACTGTCTATTTCAGAAAATTTTACCGATAGGGGCGTGGTAAAAATTTCTTCGATTGCATATTCTTTTTCTTTCCCACTAATTCGGAGCACTACTTTTTGCAGTTTTAGAAGGTGCTTTATTTCCCCGGATAAGGATTTAATTTTAACCCGTCCGCTAAGGCCAAAGGGCGAACCAATAAGGGCGGAAACAAAATGATTAGTCATTTAATATAATAACCTATTTTCTCAATGTCTACGACATCGGTTGTAATAAACCTAAATATGATTATTTATTTAAATATTTATCCGCTGTTGCCAGCATGGTTTCTACTTCAATAGGCTTGGCAATGTGGCCGTTCATGCCTGCTTTCCGGCAGTGCTCTATGTCCT
>JAIRRF010000285.1 GCA_031256115.1 Treponema sp. | reverse complement strand
CGCATGGATGTCGCTTCTTCCAATAAATTACGGTATTCTGCCTCAGCAAGCCTGCATTTTTCAAAATCCAGATTTTTTTCGATAAAGGTTTTTTTTAACCGTGTTAGAAGCTCCTCTTGAGTAACCAGGATTCTGGGAATCTCCTCCACATCATGTTCCAACTTTATCTTTTCAGAAAGAATATTCTGGAGTTTTCTCAGTTTTTCAAAAACATCTTCCATAGCCATTTTGAATTCCTCCTATAAAATATTACAATAAAACCAATAACCTGTTTTCCGGTTAGTGGTCCAGATAATCCTTAAGCTTCCGGCTCCTTTTAGGATGCCGCAGACGGCGCAGCGCTTTGGCCTCAATCTGTCTGATTCTTTCCCTGGTTACATTAAAGTAAAGCCCAACTTCTTCCAGAGTAAGAGAATAGCCATCGTCCAGGCCAAAACGCATCTTTAATACTTCCTGTTCCCGTGCCGGCAAGGTTGAAAGAACACCCGAAAGCTGCTCCTGTAAAAGGGTAAAAGCGGTTTGACTGGCAGGATTTTCCACATCTTTATCTTCGATAAAGTCACCTAAAAGAGAATCCTCTTCTTCGCCAATGGGCGTTTCCAAACTGATAGGCTCCCTGGCTACATTCTTTACTGTCTTGACACGAAGAGCGGTCCAGCCGAGCCTTTCCGCTATTTCCTCGTCCGTTGGTTCCCTGCCCAGAACCTGTAAAAGCTGCCGGGATTCCCGTACCACCTTGTTTATCTGTTCAATCATATGTACCGGAACCCGGATAGTCCTTGCCTGATCCGAAATGGACCTGGTAATGGCTTGTCTTATCCACCAGGTAGCATAGGTGGAAAATTTATAACCCTTGCGATATTCAAATTTTTCAACCGCCTTGATAAGACCAATATTTCCTTCCTGTACCAGATCAAAAAAATGAAGTCCCCGGTTGGTATATTTTTTGGCAATGGATACTACCAGTCGTAAATTAGCCTTTATCAGTTTATCCTTTGCGTTTTTCATCATTACCCGGCCGCGGTTAATTTCTTTAGCCAGTAGATTAATATTTTCGATGGATTCTTCAAATTCCGCTTCCATTTGCCGGAGCTTTTTTTCCGTTACCTGGATATGGCGGATCTGTTCTTTAATTTGATCCGAGGAAAGGTTTAATTCTTCCTCTAAAACTTCACGTTCTTCTTTTATGGTTAAAGCCCTGCCAAGGGTTCTAAGTTCCCTTAAGGAAGCGACTCTTAAACGTTTTTCTATCCGTTCTTGTTCTTTTTTGTAACGTTTTATTTTTTTTGCTGCCTGGACAAATTTTTCTGAAAAACCGGCTATTTCATCGGGGTGAATTTCACTTTGGATTACCCCGCTAAGAATTTTTTTCCTTAAGACAATCAGCTCGGGATCTTCGAAAATATCCGCACCCCGGGTTAAGAGCTGGCGTTTAATTTCCATATAATTTTTCAGATCCGACCCGGTTATTCTAAGGGTATCCTTGTAGAATTGATTAAGCCGTCTTCTTTCAGTCATATATTCGGTTATTTCTTTTTTGGAAAGGGAAAGTTCCCGGGGATCTTTCTTTGAAAAAGCCCGCTGGGCAATGTGATAAAATTCCGAGATGATCATCCCTGAATTTTTTATTACTCCTTTAATAATATTTTCTCCCTCTTCCATCAGTTTTGAAAGTTCCACTTCCTGCTCGGCGGTTAAGAGGCTTTCCCTGCCGATTTCCCGGAGGTAAAGCCGGATTGGATCATCCGCGGATGATTCCTTTTCATTATAGACCAGCCGTTTTTTTCCTGTTTCACCCTTGCGGGAATCGATTTCATTTTCATCATCCCCCAGAGTATCTTCTTCGACTAATTGAACATTGTTTGCCTCCAGAAGAATCAAAACCTGTTCGATTTTATCCGTAGCGGCAATATGTTCAGGTAAAAAGTCCTGAAGTTCATCATAGGAAAGGATTTTTTTATCCCGGGCATATTCTAAAAGTTTTAGTACCGCAGGGTCCGCCGAAACATCGGTCACAGAATTTTCAGCAAGGGTCCTGGAAACGGTATTTTTTCCGGGCATTTTTACCCGCGATCCTCTGGACTTCTGTTTCTGTATAACGGCGGTTTTTTCACTCATTCGATTAAGATCCTTCATGTACATTTGGCTGCCGGACCAGTCCTGTTTTGATCATACCCTTTATTGTCAGGGCCTTGAGTTTAGTCAATTCTGCGTCAACATGGATCTTTTCTGCAAGCAAATCTGCCTGACGAGGAAGTTTTTCTTGCGTCGACTCATCAACAGAAGTTATATTTGCAATGTTTCGCAATTTCCGGACAAGCTCCCTTCGTTTTTTTTCCAGAGTCTTTATTTTTATCCTCGTAATGCCGTCTCCAATCAGCATTTCCGGATTGGAAAAAGACCCCAAAACTTCCTTGCGAAGAATAAAATCCCGAACATTCCCATTCATTATTCGTTCCAGGGGTACTTCAGAAGCTGCCCGCGGCTCATCCGAACTCCGGCATACATTTTCTGAACCCTTGGTTACGTTTCCCGAACCTATAGTATCCCTGTACCATTCTTCCAGAATGATATAGAGTTCCCGGGCATGGACATCTTCCAAATCTTCCAAAGATAGCACAGAACGGAGTCTTCCGTACAGACCGGGATTTACAAAAACCGCCCCCATCATGTACAATTCATACCCTGCATGGAGCGGCTGCTCATTATCGGAATAAATCTCTTTCGGCTCGGAACGATATACAGTTTTATTTATACCGGTTTCCCTGTGCCGGTTATAATCTTCCCAAATAGCCCTCCGTTCAACCCCGTATGCATCGGCAATAAGCCCTATTGACGTATCTCTTCCAACTTCAGAGCCCAAAGCATCCAGATATGGAAATAAAAAAGCTACCAATTGCGGTCCTTTTCTGTTCGCTTTAATCCGGGAAATAATAAAATCAACATCTAATATACTGCATTTTACACTGTTTTTCAATACTTCCGGGCCAAATTTCTGTAAAATTTCCGCCGGATCCTTAGGAATTTCCTCCTTTCCTTTAAAAAAAGTGCTTATATTAACAACAAAACAATCCAAATCATTCCGGCGGCATGTAAGAATTGCTTTATATACGGCATTTTGACCAGCCTCATCATTGTCAAGCATTAAAATAACTTTTTCAGCCCACCGGCGAAGAAGTTTTGCCTGCTCATCAGTAAATGCGGTTCCCAGAGGGGCTACCGCATTACTTATTCCTCCCTGGTGCAGGGCAATAACATCCATGTAGCCTTCCGTAAGGAATAATTCTTTGGTCCGGCGTATCTCCGGCAAAGCTAAATCAAGGGCAAAAAGTGTCCGTCCCTTTTTAAATAACTCCGACTCAGAAGAATTAAGATATTTTGGACCATCTCCTTCCATAAGCCTTCCCCCAAATGCCAAGGTATTGCCGTCTTTATCCATGATTGGGAAGATTAGTCGGTTGGTAAAAAATGAAATCTGCGGATAGCGTCGGGAAAAGAGACCCGATTGGGCAAGAAATTCCCCGGAAAACCCCTTTTCCTGCAAAAAACGGTATAACCAATACCGGTCTCCCGGGGCAAAACCCAAATAGAACCTTTCGATAGTTTCAATACTAATTCCCCTCTCTGTCACATAACTTTTAGCCCGTTCTCCTTCGTCTGTCTTCATTAAAATATGATGAAAACTTGCCCCTACCCGCCTGTACAATTCTCTATATTCCTCTTTTTTTCCCTCCTTTTCTTTTTCAATACCACCGCTTTCATAGACCAGCGGAATACCAAAACGTTTGGATAAGGTTTCCATGGTTTCCGGAAAACTTAGATTTTCCATTTCCATGATAAAATTAACGATAGACCCTCCTTTATGGCAACCAAAGCAATAGTAAGATTTCTTTTCCGGATTCACTGTAAATGAAGGAGTTTTTTCCTGATGAAAGGGACATAGCCCCCAATAGCGGCCGCTCTTTTTTTCCAGCCGGAGGTAATCCGCTGCCACAGCAATGGCGTCGATGCTGTCAATAACCTCCTGTTTGGAGGTTTCTGTAAACCGGGCCATTTCCGATAGGCTCCTAGGAGTTTGTCGGGCTTAGCCCAATTTGATCAAGAAAATGCGAAAAAATGTAGTTTTTGAGCATTTTTTACCCTGCAAACTCCTAAAGGAGCCAATTAATAGCAGATTTTTGAGGCTTTAAGCCGAAAAAATCTACAAGTCCGACAGGCTCCTAGCCTTTTACAAAAAGAGCCCCGGCTTTGATATG
>JAIRRF010000216.1 GCA_031256115.1 Treponema sp. | reverse complement strand
CCATCTCTGTAATATTTACGGTATGGACCCCGTCACCCTGGGGGCAACCATCGCCTGCGCTATGGAAATGTACGAAAAGGGAATCCTTACCGAAAAAGAAATTGGCCGGCCCCTGCCCTTTGGCGATGCCGAAGGTATTGTGGTTATGACCGAATTGGTAGGGAAATACGAAGGCTTCGGGAAGACTCTGGCTCAAGGGTCATGGCGTATGGCCAACGAAAAAGGAGTGGCGGAACTTTCCATGTCTACCAAAAAGCAGGAAATGCCCGCCTACGACGGCAGGGCGGCTCAAGGTATGGGCTTGGAATATGCCACCAGTAACCGGGGCGGCTGCCATGTCCGGGGTTATATGACCTCGCCGGAACTTTTGGGCGTCCCCATAAAGATGGATCCCTTGGTTACCGAAGGCAAAGCCGGAATGTTAAAAGTTTTCCAGGATCTTACCGCTTTAATAGATTCCCTGGGAATTTGCCTCTTTACCACTTTTGGATTGGGATTGCCCGAATTGGCGGCCCAGTACCGGGAAGCAATAGGAAGCAACGAGACCGACGAAGAGATACTTCTTAAGGGTGAGCGGGTTTGGAATCTTGAAAAACAGTTCAATATCCAGGCGGGAGTCGAAAAAGATACCCTGCCGCCCAGACTTCTTAGGGAAGCTCTTCCTTCCGGCGCTGCCAAGGGCAAGGTTACCGATTTGGAACCCATGCTTAAGGAATACTATTCTCTTCGCGGCTGGAATGCCGAAGGGGCGCCGACCAAGGAAAAACTTGGAGCCCTGGGACTTAAATAGAGGATGCGGGTCAGGTTTTTTGCCTATCTTAGGAATATTACCGGCTGCGCCGAAACGGATTTTCCTTACCAGGAAACCGTCGGCGCCCTGACCCGATCTCTCTGCGATCATTACGGCGATAAACTGCGGCAAAAAATCTATCCCAAAGGTGAAGATACATTTGGCGAAATTATCGTTTTGGTTAATGGCCGGCATGTAAACCATTTAGGGGGGCTCGCCGCTCCCCTAAATCCCGATGACCGGGTAGATATTTTCCCTTTAATAGCAGGGGGATAGGAGGTGCGAATTGGCAGAACCGGATCTTTCTGTTAAATCTATTACCAAAATAGTTGAATCATATCCCAGGGACAAGCGGCACAGTTTGGCTATTTTACAGGATATGCAGCGCAGCTTCGGCTATATACCCCGGGAAGGTTTTGATATTCTTTCCAGGTATCTGGATACAAAAATTGCAAAACTGTTTGCCATGGCAACCTTCTACCGTGCACTTAGCCTCAAACCCAAGGGAAAGCATGTTATCAGGGTTTGTGACGGAACCGCCTGCCATATCCGCGGAGCCCCTGTCTTGCTGGATGCCCTGGAACGGATTCTGGGGGTCAAGGCCGGAGAAACCACCGCTGACGGTTTTTTTACGGTGGAAACCGTAAATTGTCTGGGAGCCTGCGCCATAGCTCCGGTGATGGTGGTAGACGAACAATACCACCCCCAAGTTAAACCCGATCAGGTAGAGGCGATTTTGAAAGCCTGCCGAGGGGGAAAAAATGGATAAAGTTCTTTCAGAACGAACCCTGCTGATCTGTTGCGGTACCGGCTGTATAGCCGGCGGAGCAAAGAAAACTGCCGATGCCCTTGAAAAAGCGGCGGAGGCGATGATAAAAAGCGGCAAATTGAAAATAAAGGTAAACTTAAACGGTGGAATTAAAACCACGGGCTGCAATGGTTTCTGCGAAAACGGGCCCATAGTCCGGATAATGCCGGATGATATTTCTTATTACCGGGTAAAGCCCGCCGACGCGGAAGAAATAATAAACCATATCGCCGGTACAGGCGGAATAGTTGAACGGCTGCTCTACACTGACGACACGGGAAAGAAAGTACATTCACAAAAAGAAAATCCTTTTTATGCCCAGCAACATAAAATAACCCTTGGCCGTACGGGTCTTATCGAGCCGGGGAATATTAAGGACTATATTGCTTATGGCGGCTTTGAGGCCTTGAAAAAAGCCCTTTCCATGAGCCCAGATAAAATAATTGAAGAGATTGAAAAATCCGGCCTCCGGGGACGGGGAGGCGCAGGTTTTCCCACGGGCCGTAAATGGCGTCAATGTGCGGGATATGAAGAAACTCCAAAATATGTAGTATGCAACGGAGACGAGGGTGACCCCGGTGCATTCATGGATCGCTCCATCCTGGAAGGGGATCCCCACAGTGTTATTGAAGGTCTTTGCATTGCCGCCAGAGCAATTGGCGCTGCAGAAGGCTTTATGTATATCCGGGACGAATACGATCTTGCCCAGAAAAACGTACACAAGGCATTGGAAACCGCCCGGGCGGAAAAATACCTGGGAAAAAATATACTGGGTTCCGGCTGGGATTTTGATATTTCCGTAGTCCGGGGCGGCGGCGCTTTTGTCTGCGGCGAGTCATCGGCGCTGATGGCGTCAATTGAAGGCCGGGTCGGCGAGCCCAGAACTAAATATATTCGTTCGGTGCAGCGGGGTCTCTGGGACAAACCCACGGTACTGAACAATGTGGAAACCCTGGCGAACATCCCCTGTATTATTTCCATGGGGGGAGTCCAATTTAAAAAAACCGGAACCGAAGCAAGCCCTGGAACCAAGGTCTTTGCCCTGGTAGGCAAAGTAAAGCGCACCGGTCTTGTGGAAGTACCCATGGGAACAACTTTGCGTCAGCTTGTATTCGATATAGGCGGCGGTATCCTTGGCAAAAGGGAATTTAAGGCGGTTCAGACCGGCGGACCCTCGGGGGGTTGTATCCCTGCCTCATTATTGGATCTGCCCCTGGACTTTGAAACCCTGGACAAATATGGTTCCATGATGGGTTCCGGGGGCGTCATTGTTATGGACGACCGGACCTGTATGGTAGAGATTGCCCGGTACTATACTAAATTCCTGGCCGAGGAAAGCTGCGGCAAATGTACCCCCTGCCGGGAAGGATTAAAGCGTATGCTGGAAATCCTCAGCGACCTAACCGCCGGTAAAGGCCGGGAGGGCGATATTGAAAGTCTCGAGGAAACCGGAATTACAATGAAGGAAGCCGCTCTCTGCGGCCTTGGCAAGAGCGCCCCGAATCCTGTTCTGACAACCATTAAATATTACAAGGATGAATACGAAGCCCATCTTAAAAACAATGTTTGTCCTGCCGGAGTCTGTGCCGCGCTTACTTCGTTCAGCATTCAAAAAGATCTGTGCAAGGGCTGCGGTATCTGTCGGAAATCCTGTCCGGTTTCTGCTGTCAGCGGTGAAAAAAACAAAGCCCATAGCATTGATAAAAAACTCTGTATAAGCTGCGGGACATGCAGAAACGATTGTCCTTTTGGGGCGATTGATGTAAAGGGGAGGAAATCCTGATGTCAGGAAACTCAGCATTGAAAGTCAAGATAAACGGCAAAGCATACGAGGCGGAAAAAGACGAGTATATTCTGGAAGTCTGCCGCCGGAATTGTATACCTGTACCCACCCTCTGCCATCACGACAGCCTTTCCGGTCTGGGCGCCTGCCGCCTTTGTGTGGTGGAAGTCAATGAAGGAAACGGGAATAAAGTAGTGGTTTCCTGTGTGTACCCGTTAAACAGGGATTGCGAAGTTTTTACCGACAGTGAAAAAATAAAGGGAATCCGAAAAACCATTCTTTCAATGCTCCGAACCAGAGCCCCCGAAGGGGATCTGCTGGCTGCACTTTGTCAAATGTACGGAGTTGCTGAGGAAAAACGTTTTACGGTTTCCCGGCCGGAAAAAGGCGTTACAGAAAGTCCCGCTGCAAAACGGCTGAGCGCTGCCTGTATTCTTTGCGGCCGCTGCGCCCTGGCCTGCTCCAGCCTTGGAACCGGTGCCATTTCCACCATGGGTCGTGGAACAATAAAAAAGGTTTCCACCCCTTACGACGAAGCTTCGGCGGATTGTATAGGCTGCGGAAGCTGCGCTGAAGTATGCCCTACAAAAGCCATTGAATACAGAGAAACCAAAGGACAACGGTCCATCTGGGGGAGGGATTTTAAAATCCTTAGCTGTACGGCCTGCGGCAAAGATTTTGCCACAGAAGAGGAATACACCTTTGCCCGGAAAAAAGCTGCTCGGGAAACTGCCGGCGAAACCTTGCCTTCCGTCCTATGCGAAACCTGCCGCAGGAGAAAAAGCTCCGATGTTTTTGCTGCCGCTTTCGGCGAAAGGATCTAGTGTTCTGTAATATTCAAAATATTACAGAACACTGGGCGCGTTTCAGCCGCTGTTGCTGCCATTAAGAGAAACGCTCAAATAGACGAAAATATTATAAAGTCCGTGGGCCAGGGCTATGCCGGGAAAGGACAAACTCTTGGCATAAATAACGGAAAGCGCCAAAGCAGCCAGCAGAGCATTGGTAAATCCCCAGGGGCCTTCATAGGCATGACAAAAGGCAAAGATTAAGGCAGAAACCAAAAAAGGAACAGCATCCGGATAGGCCGGTATTAATCCCTGTTCTTCTCTGATCTGCCGTATCCGCTGCGGAAGATAGTACCGGAAATAACCTTCTTCCAGACAGCCAATGCCAAGGGAAAAGAAGATCACTTCTACCCATCCTGAAATACCGGAGGGAGAAGGAACTTCTACTGGGGGGAAAAAGCCGGAAAAGGCGGCGGCCAGGGAAACAAGAAATCCCACAAGGCATAGGGCCGGTAAAGCTATGGCAAGTACAATAATGTCCCTTTTTGGGCGAAAAACCGGGGCTTTCCCCAGGAGAAGGAAAATTAACACACAGGCAGGAAAACACCAGAAAAACAAATTGATTATTTCACCCGGAGGAAACCGGGCTCCCACGGGGAAAAACAGGACAAAAAACAAGACAATCGCTTCAATCAACCTGCGATTAAGAACTTTAATAAGATCTCCTTTTGAACTATTATATCAATAGAAAGGTAATTTGGCAGTGTTTGTTACAATTTTAGTTATTATTGTTGTAGTCGCCGGTGTTATGGGATTGGTCCTGTCCCGGTCAAACAGTAACGATAAAAAATCCTGGGTTAACTTTTTTGCTAAAGGAAAGGATGCGGGCTTTAGCATAAAAGAAATAGAACTACTCCGGCGGCTGGCAGTAAAAAGCGCTTTGGCCGACCCAAGTTCCCTTTTTTGGTCCCAGAATCAATTGGATAGCTGCATTAAAAACCTGGTTCGTTCTATTCATCTGGCAGGCGGATGCAATCAGGATACTCAGGATTTTCTTTCCAAACTATACGATTACCGTAAAAAAGTAGAGATGCAGAAACCAAAAATCAAGACAGGTATTACCAATTCCCGCCAAATTGAAGAAGGCCAACCCATCCGGATTTTGGTAAATAATACGGGTGTATTTCCGTCAAAAATAGTAAAAAATATCGGACAATACCTAACCATTGCCCGGCCGGTTGATACAAAACTGCCGACCGGTTTTTCCTGGATAGGCTTGACACTGTCAGTTTATTTTTGGCGGGAAGATGATGCAGGCTATGTATTTGATACGGAAGTGGAGGACGAAGTCTATTCCAGGACAACCCCTTCCCTGAAAATAAACCACGGAGAAAACCTGTTCAGAACCCAAAAACGCCGTTCCATCAGGATTAAAACGCACATTCCGGCATATCTTTATATACTACAGGGTAACAGCCCTTCACGAAATATCGAGATGGAACCCGGTTTACGATGTTTTATAGAAGACCTTTCAGATACGGGATGCGCCATACTAATAGGCGGCAAGGCGGCAACGGGACTGCGTGTCAAGGTTCAGTTTATTCTGGATGATATGCCGATTTGTCTTTCCGGAACAGTCCGGTCGATGGAAACAAAAGAAGCGGAAAATAAATCGCATCTTCATATTGAAGCGGACCCCATGGTTCTGGAAACGCGTAACCAGATTTTGGGACAAGTCTTTCAGATGCTTCCTGAACATGACGAGGAACTACCGTTCCGAATTATAGAAAATGAATCTGAAGATCAAAACAGTGTAGATACAATAGAAGTATCAGAAAGCGCAAAAAATGCTGCAAAAGCGGCAGAAATTGCGGCAGAAATTGCAGCAGTAGAAACAAGCACCATAAAGGAAGATGCCTTATAAAGGCAGGGGGTGTTATGATAATATCCAAATCATTTGTTTTGTTTTTTGTTCTGTCTGTATTGATAATGTTTGTTCCGGTACTGGAAGCTCAAACACCGGGAGAAACGATTATGCAGTCCTATGAGCGAATTTTTATTCGTTCCGGTTTAAATACCAAAGTCAATGTCCTTTCCGATGCCGCCAAAGATGATGCAGCACCGGAGTTTTACGGGCGTCTCTGCGACCTGGCGCTGCGTTTTGTAATAGAAAACTCTGCACTTTTTCGGGAAGATCCGGATATGTTAAGTCTCACAATTATTGCTGTAAAGGGTTTGGGAGAATATGCCTACAGCCCCGGAGCGGAAACTTTATGGCAGGCTTTTTTGCGCTTTCCGGATAATGTAATCCGCTACGCAATTCTTATGTCATTGTCGTCCATGAATATTCCTTCCAATGTAGTAGGAAGAATAAATGAATATCTGACGGAACAAAACCGCCGTTATAATTCAGGCTATTTTGCCGATCATGATCTTCTGTCCGCCCTGTTTACTCTTTTGGGTAAGGCAGGGGATGATTCCAGTTACCCGGTTCTGTATGCATCAAGTTTTATATACCCTACAGACCTTAAAACAGAAGCGATCCGTGCCCTTTTGGAAATTAACGGTGATTTTTCCGCATTTTGCATGAAGATAATTATTAACAATCCGCCGGTGGAAAGGCTCGAAATCTTTAAAATGGCCCTGGCACAGGAAAATCTTTCCCAGGAAGAAAAGAGTGCATTAGCTGAAATTGCCCTGGAAGCTGCCCTTGCTGTTCCCACAGACAGACGGAACGAAACAAGAGAACTTATTGAATTGTCGGTAAATTGCATTAAGGAAAACCGCTGGGTTAGGGCCCTTCCGTTAATGCTTAACTATTACAACCAAAATCTCACTGCCTTCAGAACTGATCCTGCCCGGAAGACTCCCCTAATCAATGCCATTTCCTGCCTTGGTTTTCTCAGAAGCGCTGAAGCCGCCCGGGCGCTGGCTCTTCAATTGGGAATTTACAATTCCCGGTCAAACACATTGGGAACAGAAGAATTGGAAGTTGTACTGGCCATGGTGAATGCTTTGGGAGAACTTGGATACAGAGTTTCA
>JAIRRF010000205.1 GCA_031256115.1 Treponema sp. | reverse complement strand
CCGGCAGGGTATTAAACCCGCCCAATCTCTACGGCTGGAACAATTTTGATCTTGCCGCCTATCTGGAAAAGAAAACCGGCCTTAAAACAGTGTTGAATAACGACGCGAACTGCGCCGGCCTTGCCGAAGCCAGGTTAGGTGCCGGAAAGGACATTAATTCGGTTTTTTATATAACCGTATCCACCGGCATTGGCGGGGCGTTTATTTACAACGGCGAACTAATAAATGGCGCGCATTCATCGGCGGGCGAAGTATACAACCTGATTGTCTGCGAGGATTCATATTCCCACAAGGGCGCCAATGCCGGTTCGCTGAACGAAGTCTGCGGCGGAGATGCCCTTGCCCGTCAGGCGGAGGAAGTTTTTGGCCGGCCTGTGGACGCCAAAGAGCTATACGACGAACTTTACTTATGTCAAAAAAATCCCCATGCTGTAAAAATCATCAATGCGTGGTTCGATAACCTGGCCAAAGGCGCCGCGAACATCGCGTGCATTGTCGATCCGGAAATTTTTATCGTAGGCGGAGCAATAGCTTTAAAAAGCGAAGGGTTTTTGGAAACGTTGACGGAGAGAACAAAGAAATACTTAATTCATCCGGAATTGTTTAGTATCGCCTTAGCCAGTCTGGGCGAAGACGCGGGACTTATCGGTGCGGCTTTGCTTGTAGAATTTTAAATGCTTAACAGGAATATTCTTGAAAAAATAATAACCGCTCTTCGCGTACCGGACGGTCCGTCTGGCAGGGTTCTGGTCGGCTTCGATGGATATGTAGACAGAATAGTACGCCTTAAAAAAAATCAGCGGGATCCTCCGGACTATTTTGAATCAATTGGCGAATTCACTGATTTTCTGCGGAAATACCCCGATAAAAGCGTGGATATTGGGCTCAGGCGAATTAACGAAAAAATTGGGGGAAACGGCCCCATACTGGCAGAAAGCCTGGCTGCCAAAAATGTAAATGTTTATTGTATAGGCGCCTTTGGTTACCCGGAAATACTGGATGTTTTTAAGCCCCTTGCGAATATGTGTTCGCTGGTTTCAGTGGAACAGGCGGCATTTACTTTGGCAATGGAATTCAACAATGCCAAGATAATGCTGGGGGAAAATGATTCTTTTGACAATATTACCTGGGACAGGCTGAAGGAGATCATGGGAGAAGAAGACATTCTCAAAAAAATCAATGAATCGGAAATTTTCTGTTTTACCAACTGGAGCGGCTTGTCAAAATCCAACGATATTCTGGAAGGATTGGTAAAATATGTTTATCCGGGGTTGAATAGCAAGAAGGTATTATTCTTTGACCTTTCCGATCCTTCCTGTAAAACAGTGGAACAGTTTGACGATTTTTTTAAGCTGCTAACGGAGTTGTCAGGGTCTTTTGATATTACATTGGGGCTCAATACCAAGGAAATGCTTTTGGTTTACAACCGTTTCTTCCAAAGCGATGAAGAAAATTATTCCGACAACATGGTGATGAAACTCGTGGAAGCAATGCCGGTTAAGGAAATTTTGGTACATGGAACGGATTGGGCTGCCGCATCGGAAAGAACAAATAAATTTACCCAAATCAAGGGAACGAAGATAACAAATCCCCGCTATCTAACCGGCGCGGGAGATAATTTCAACGCAGGTTTTTGCCTGGGGAAATTATGCAATTTGGATTTAACTGCCTGCCTTTACCTGGGGAACATTAGCGCTTTCTATTATGTAAAAACCGGTATCCCTGCCGTAATTTCTGATATTGCCGGTTACATAGAAAATGAATTGAAAACCTTTGATCAATAAGGAGAAGAAACATGAACGTTTATGAAAAGGATATTTATTCCCAGCCGGACGATATGCGCCATGCCCTGAAGAGTTACCTGGACAATGATTATACCGGAATTCTAACCGAACTGAAAAAGCGCCCCTTCGATAAAATCATTTTCACCGGCATGGGCAGTTCCCTCTGCGCCTGTTTCAACACTGTGACCATTTTACGCAACCATGGATTTCACTGTTATTCCATAGCCGCCAGCCAGCTTCTTCATTATGAGTTGGCCTCAGTTACAGCAAACACCCTTGTTGTCATGGTATCCCAGTCAGGCGGAAGCGGGGAAATTGTAGAACTGGTAAAAAAACTAAAGGGAAAATGCCATATTCTGGGTATTTGTAACGATCCCGAAAGTCCACTGGGACAGGGTTCCAATACATTGCTGAACCTTTACGTTACTCCGGAGCAAGCGGTAAGCACCCGCACTTATCTGGCACCTATAATGCTTAATTACATTTTTACCCGGGTTTTTACAGACACATTGACGGAAAAATCATTTTCTGTAATAGAAGAAGTTCTGGCAGCGCTCGAAGAATCAGTTAAGAACTTTGAATCCATGTCATCTGAGATTGAAAACTTCCTGCAGCTCCCTCCGTATATTTCACTTATTGGCAGGGGTTACAGCCTGTCCACGGTGAATGCCGGTGCGCTCTTTATAAAGGAAGTAGCCAAATATCCTTCCATAGCTTTTGATGCCGGCCAATTCCGCCACGGCCCTTACGAGATGCTGGGAAAGGATTTTTCATGTTTTATCTTTGCGCCCAAAGACGCAGGCTGCGAAATGCAGTTCCGATTGGCAAGGGATATTGCCGCAAAGGGCGGCAAAGTTGTACTTGTTACTGATCAA
>JAIRRF010000178.1 GCA_031256115.1 Treponema sp. | reverse complement strand
ATACTGGAGATTGCCGGAACAGGCAGTACTTCCCGGAAAATTTTTCTTAGCCACGGCAACCGTTACGGTGTGGAAAGGGACCTTAATGTCATCGCCGATGCCGCCCGAAACGCCGGAGCGGAAGCAGCCCTATACGGCCACACTCATGTCCCCAACTGTACAATGCAGGACGGAATATTCCTGCTTAATCCGGGCAGCATAGGCCGTCCCCGGAGCAGCGCCGGCCCCAGCTTTGCCGTCCTGGAATGTTCTTCCGGAGAACCCCTCTCTGCCAGGTTTTTTTGTCTTGCAAGACGGGCCAGGGAAATGGTTGTGCAGGAGTTGAAATTAAAATAATATGAAAGTGTCCCGCAGGCTTTCTACCCGTGATTACATCAAAGATGCCGTTTCACTGGCACCCAAACTGCTGGGAAAACTGCTTTGCAGAAAAAACGGAAGGAAAATCCTTAAATTACGGATCACCGAAACAGAAGCCTATTATGGCGAAGATGATACTGCCTGCCATGCCCACAAGGGTAAAACCGAACGGACCCGTATCATGTACGAAAAAGGCGGTCATGCGTACATTTACCTTTGTTACGGTATACATTGGCTGCTCAATGTAGTCAGCGGTAAGGCAGGCTTCCCCGAGGCGGTGTTAATCCGGGGCGTGGAAGGATTTGACGGCCCCGGGAGACTTACTAAACAATTACAAGTAGACAAATCCCTTAACGGAGAAAACCTGGCGGAATCTGACCGACTGTGGATCGAAGATGACGGAAAAAAGCCGAAGTTTTTTACTGCCAAAAGGATCGGAATCGGCTATGCTTCTGAAGAAGACAAAAACAGGCTATGGCGCTATAGGGTGCAGAATTAATATTTTCAGAATTTTAAAAAATTTTACCGTAGTATTAAAGCAGGATGTACGGCTGTGCCTTATTGGGGTATTGGGCAGGTAAGATTTTATGGACACTGTATACCTTTTTTATGAAAACGGAAGTGTTGCTATTCCCATGACGGATTTTGATATGGCATTATTTAAGAGACTTACCGGTATAGGACGCTGGGATGAACAAAACAGCCGTTTTATCTTATCATGCCGTTTAAAAGCCAATCAGTATAGCGCTCTTTTTACCGGTCGGCCCTATGTGGAAGTAAAGGAAAACAGCCCTATTGCGGCAAACGGTTTTTTCGGGCGTCCCTGGGATGGTCAACAAGCAGCAGCGGACAAGCTGAATAAAACCGACAGAACGTGCTTGGCTTCAATTATTCCACTTCCGGAAAAACTTTCGCACTATTGGATGGAAAAACTAAGAGAGGAACTCCATTCACGAAAGTACAGTTTAAAGACCATCAAATCGTACTTGCATTTTAACCGGGATTTATGCCGGGTCCTCCGGAAGCCGGCGGAGCAAATCACCGGGCTGGAATTAAAAAGGTATCTTTATTATCTTGATACAGTAAAAGACCTGTCCAGTTCCTCCATGAATCTTGCCATTAGCGCAATAAGGTTTTTTTACAACAATGTAATGGGAAGATGCTTTGACGAAAAACAATACCGGCCTCGTCAGGATAAACGGCTGCCCGGTGTTCTTTCCAAGACGGAAATTGAACTGCTCCTTAATGCCGAACCTAATCCAAAACACCGCCTCCTTTTAATGTTGACGTACTCGTCGGGTCTTAGGGTGAGCGAAGTAGTTGCACTAAAAAAGGAAAACATTGATATATCACGCAAAGTGATTTACATCAGGCAGAGCAAAGGCCGTAAAGACCGGTTTACGCTCCTTTCCGATAAAGCTGCCCAGTTTATTTCAAAATACTGTGCTTCTTATCATATACAGACCTGGCTTTTCCCCGGACAACCCGCTACCCGTCCCCTGACAATCCGTTCCGCCCAGCACATTTTTAACAAAGCTGTCCATCACAGCGGAATTCTAAAAAAAGTATCAATCCATAGCCTCCGCCATACCTTTGCCACCCATCTCCTCGAAAGCGGAACCGATATCCGGTATATTCAGGAACTTCTGGGCCACAGCACAATCCGTACCACTGAGCGATACACCCATGTTGCCCGTCAGAACGTCCTCGGCATTCAAAGTCCGCTTGACACAATTTAAACCAATGCTATAATTAACATACCTTCGTATTATTGACTGTTTTTGATTTTAACACGAAACTTCCTTCGTTTAATTTCCTTAACGAGGTATTAATACGAAATTCGCATTTTATCGCTGAGGAGGATAGAAAACGAAATTCGCCTATAAGGAGTTATGCGAAATGCCGCAAAATATAATAATAAATAATATATTGACAAATATGGTTAAATGTTGTATACTTTAATGAAGATGGTAAAGTATGTTTAAAAGCAATAAATCAACTAAATTATTTTTAATATTCTTAGTAGCAATGTTCTTATTTTCTGATATTTTAACATTTGCTCAAAGCATTGATGTTAATACTACTTACAATCCTGAATCTAACGAAATAATTAATACAAGATTTGAAAATATACAATTTATTATTAATACATTTTTGGGAAGCATTGCAATTATTTTTGCTGGATTAGGTCTTATTCTTTGGAGAAAACAATTAAGAGGAGGAGATTTATACACATATACAAAAGAAGCACTTTTTGAATTAAAGAAGCTATTGAATTTTATAGAAGAGTTTAGATACGTTTTTATTAATGAAAATCAGGAAAATAAAATATGGCTGGATATACAGAATCAATATTCAATATATGAATCAAAAATTATTTTATTAGATATTTTATCAAATAATAAAATTAATGACAGAATTAATGGAAAAAATATTAAAGATTATTTAAC
>JAIRRF010000130.1 GCA_031256115.1 Treponema sp. | reverse complement strand
CTATGCGACTTTACGCGCCGCAACAAAAGAGGTAAAGCATGGCAGTTAAATTAAGACTTTCTTCCAAGGCTACGCAGACGATCCTTGCCTTCGCAAGCCTTATTTTGCTTATCATCATTTTTTGGATTCTTTCGCCGCATTTTTTAACATATAACAACATAAACACAATACTTCTGGCCACAGCCGTCAACGGGATACTCGCAGTCGGGATAACATTTATTATTATTTCCGGGGGTATCGATCTTTCGGTCGGCACGGTTATGACTTTCTGCTCGGTCATGTGCGCCTTTGTTATTACCAATATGGGACTGCCTGTCCCGTTCGGGCTTGCCGCCGCAATACTTGCCGGGGCCCTTTGCGGCCTTGCCAACGGCACGCTTATTGCAAAGCTGAAACTGCCGCCTTTTATCGCAACCTTGGGCATGATGAACGTAACCAAAGGATTGAACCTGATTATATCGGGAACCAAACCTGTTTACCTTACGGAGGTCGATGGTTTTTCCAATATTGCCTTAAAACAAATTATCGGAATCCCTTCGGGGGTGTTGATATTTTTTATCGCTGCGATCATCGCGGCTTTTATTCTTGGCAAAACTATCCTTGGCCGTTATACCTTCGCAATCGGATCCAACGAAGAATCGGCGCGCTTGTCAGGTATCAATACGGACTTGTGGAAGATGGGAATTTATTCCCTGAGCGGCGTATTCTTTGGTATTGCAGGTATTGTTATGGCCAGCCGGCTCAGTTCCGCCCAGCCTGCCCTGGGGCCTGGTTATGAGATGGATGCGATTGCGGCGGCGGTAATCGGCGGTTCTTCGCTTTCCGGCGGAGAGGGGAGCATTTTGGGAACCATTATTGGGGCTTTCATCATCACGGTACTGACAAACGGCCTTCGTATTTTGTCGGTTCCACAGGAATGGCAAATGGTGGTAACAGGCATTATCGTTATAGGTGCGGTATACATGGATATCGCCCGAAGAAGAATTAAATAGGTTTTCAGCGGAAAGACCGCAGAAAATAAGCCATGACCCTGGTTTTCATGGCACAATTTTTATCCGAATGGAGGAAGAAATGAAAAAAACAGTGTTACTGCTCCTTTGTCTGGCGATTGTAACAGGTATATTTATTTCCTGTGCACAGTCTAAATCTGACGGAAAAACTTACATCCCGTTGGTGTCAAAGGGATTCCAGCATCAGTTCTGGCAAGCCGTAAAATCCGGTGCAGAACAGGCCGCCAGAGATTTTAATGTGGAAATTAACTTCATTGGCCCGGAAAGTGAATCTCAGGTTGACAAGCAGATGGAAATGCTTCAAACCGAAATGGGAAAAAAACCCAAGGCTTTGGGTTTTGCAGCCCTTGACAGCAAAGCAGCCATTCCGCTGCTTCAGCAGCTGCAAAAAGACAATATTCCGATAATCGCCTTTGACTCCGGAGTTGACTCCGACATTCCCCTTACCACTGTATCCACCAACAACAAAGCCGCCGCCGCCATGGCTGCGGACAAAATGGCGGAAGCAATCGGAGGAAACGGCAAAGTGGCGGTTATTGTCCACGATCAGACCAGCCGTACCGGTATTGAGCGCAGGGACGGATTCCTTGAAAGGATGAAATCAAATTATCCCAACATTGAAGTAGTCGATGTTCAATACGGCGGCGGGGATCACCTTAGATCCGCCGATATTGCCAAAGCCGTTATCAACGGAAATCCGGAGCTTAAAGGCTATTACGGCGCCAACGAAGGATCGGCCATCGGCGTGGTTAACGCGGTCAATGAGCTGGGAATCTCCGGCAGAATCGTAGTAATCGGATTTGACTCGGGCAAACTCCAGCTTGACGCTATCCGTTCCGGCCTTATGTACGGCGCGGTACAGCAAAATCCCGTCGGCATGGGCTATAGAACAGTAGAAGCTGCGGTAAAAGCCCTGAAAGGCGAGTCGCTGCCAAACCACATTGACTCCGGTTTTGTCTGGGCGGACGGAAAAAATCTTGATACAGCGGAAGTCCAGGCAGTAGTTTACGAGTAAGCTAACATCCGGGTGTCCCTAATCATCCAGGAGGCGCACCACAAAAAGTTGGCGGGGCCTGCCCATGCAAACCCTTTGCTAAAAGCAAAGACTTTGCATGGGCACCCGCCTACGCTTTTACCCTGGGTGCGCCTCCTATTTTCCCAGGAACACCCGGATGCAGACGCGGTAAGTTGATGTTTTTTATAAATTAATATAATTTGCTGGGTTTAAATGTATGCCTTCCCGTACCTGTGTTGCATCAAGAACGCCAATGCGTCCAGTGCGGTAAATTAAGTTTTTTCCGGATCAATAACCCTGTCTCCGGAACATGAATTATTATGTAATACCTGTATGGAGTTTTGCTCCAGGAATATAGGATTATTTCATAATTTTTTTTTAGCAAAACTCCAAGCTAAAAAGCCGAACAGACTTTTTAGTGGGCCTCCTATTCACCCAGGAACACCCGGATGCAAACGCGGTAAGTTGATGTTTTTTATAAATTAACATAATTTGTTGGGTTGAAATGTATGTCTTCCCGCACCTGTGTTGCATCCTATTGACCCAGAAACACCAGGATGCAAACGCAGTAAGTTGGAAATATTAAGAAAACATGCTTTCTAGGTCAGAGTCCAAATTGGCAAGTACGCTATAAATATGTGTCTCCGTTAAATCCCAGTTTTGAGCTTCACACATGCTAATTGCCTGTAACATTGCACCCTTTAATCCATATTGGCGTTTTACTATCGGAAAATTGGATAAATCGAGATCAAACCCCAGCTTTTCTTTTACACGGATTTTTTCACGTTCCAATTCAGATTCTTCGCCTTTAACATAGCGATGAAGACCTTTAAATGACCGGATAATTTCTTCACTGTCATTTTATCAAAAACCCATGTTCATATACTTTTGGCTTAATCTTTTCTGCCAAAATAGATAAAGCTTGTCGTAATTCCTTAATCAAGACATTGTATGTATCATCTCCACTTTTATTATTCATTTTCCCGTTATCATCTCTGCCTTGAAAGAACTCCCGAATATCATACAAACCGGCATTTACATTTGCAGAAGGTTGAAAGTGGTAGTATTTCCATAATTTTTTCCCGGCCTTAAATACTGTTTTTGCTTCATCAGAAAATTTACGTTTTATGCAATAAGTATCTTTGTGTTGTTCAAATAAATCGGAATAGCCATTTTGAATAATTTTTCCACTTATGAAACTTACCATAAAATGACTGTCGAATTTGTCGCGTGCGTTTACTTCGTGTTCGGTGAATGGTATCCAATGGTTTACACCGTGTTTGGAAGAAATATTATTACTGCCGTGAAATAAAGTGTAAGTCAAACAATCGTTTTGAAATTCGATGTCTTTTTTATACTTTTTGTTTGGATATAAAAATTGGTCAC
>JAIRRF010000042.1 GCA_031256115.1 Treponema sp. | reverse complement strand
ACCGGGGCAGCTTATGCTTCGGAACGGATGAATTCCGCCGCTTTTGCCCAGGAACTTATTAATTTTGGGTTTGGCAGCAGAACCGGTGCGGGGGCTCCCGGTGAAACTCAGGGAATTTTCCAGCCTGTCAGACAATGGTCGTCACGCTCACGGCCTACCATCGCAATGGGCCAGGAAATCAGCGTTTCCGCTCTGCAAGTACTCCAGGCAACAACAGCGGTTGCCAATGACGGAATTCTGGTGCACCCGCGGACGGTGGCCCAAATCGTATCCGATGACGGTAAAACTATCCGGGAGTACAGACCTGCCCAACCCCGGCGGATCCTTAATGAAGAAACGGCCCGGAAAATGCGGGCATATATGGAAGCAGGAACCGAAGGACTGGGAATTGGCCGCTTCGCCAGGGTTAGAGACATTGCCCTGGGAGTAAAAACCGGTACAGCCCAGATGTATGATCCGGCAACGGGAACCTATTCGGAAACCGATTATATTGCCAGCTGCATAGCTTTGCTGCCGGCGGAAAATCCTTCCCTGGTATTATATATGGTACTGGTAAAGCCCATGGGGAACTATTATTTTGGAAGCCGGACTGCCGCTCCGGCCATACGGGAAGCAGCGGAAGCTCTTATCGATTATCTGGGTATACCCCGGGGAAGAAACCCTCAATTAACTCATCCCGGAGTAATAAGCATCCCTATGGTTGATACCCTGACTATTGAAGATACTATACCGGACTTTACCGGCTGGGCCAAAAGGAGTTTGACTCCTCTTTTCCGCCGGGATGACCTGCGCCTGGATATCAGGGGTGAAGGCTGGGTAGTCCGCCAGGATCCGCCCCCTGGGACTCCTTTCAGGCCGAATATGACAATCATCCTGGAATTCGAATGAGTTCAGCCTTTTGGGAACAAAACCTGGCCTTGCTCCGGAACAGGTATCCTGAACTGGCAAAACATATCAATATCAAAGGTGATGCCGGTTCCTCCTGGCGCCTGGAACAAACTCCGACAGGAAGCCCTACAGTTACCTACAGGGAGAACCCGGATTCGCCGGAGATTCTGATCCATTCCCGGAGGGATCCGGCTCGGGAGGGGCAGCGTCAGGCTGAAGCTGCTCTGAAAGAATCTGTACCAATGGCGGCGGGAACCATCATCCTTTTGGGTTTTGGTTTGGGCTATACCGCTGATACGCTGGTACAAACCGGCAAAGCCTTAATAATAATAGAACGGTATCCGGATTTGTTCAGACTTGCCATGAAAACGCGGGATTTGGAAGCCCTCCTTTCTCCGGGAAATACAATATTTATCCTGGGGGGGGAAGCCGGGGCTGTTACTGCCGCCCTTGCCTTGCTGGAAAAAACATCCCCAGGGGGTCAACCGAGACCTTTGGTAATAAAACACAGGACCCTGTGTACCCTGACCGCAGAAGATGAATCCTGGTATGCCGAAACCGCAAGACAGATTAATACCTGGGCAAACAAAGACGAGATAAATGCCGCAACCCTGCGGCGTTTCGGCAAACGGTGGACAAAAAACCTGGCGGCCAATAGAGAAGGGGTATTGTTATACCCTGGTATAAAAAGCCTGGAAAACATTTTAAAAGAAACAAGGATCCCCGTGTTCCTGGCCGCCGCCGGCCCTTCTTTGAACAGGGTAAAACCCTGCCTGAAGGAAATCCAGCACCGTTGTTTAATCGTTGCTGTGGACACTTCGCTGCGTTTTCTTATCCGCCAGAATGTAGAGCCGGATTTTGTCCTTTCGGTGGATCCCCAGTTCTGGAATTCTCTCCATCTTTTCCGTATCAAAGCACCCCAATGCGCCCTTATCGGCGAATCCGCGGTGTACCCCTTGACATTAAGAAACCCTGCCTTTGGCCGGGTATTTTTTTGTCAATCCCTTTTTCCCCTGGGCCGTTTTGTCGAGGATCGCTGCGATCCCAAGGGTCCTTTGGGAGCCGGCGGATCCGTGGCCACTACCGCATGGGACTTTGCCCGCTTTTTGGGACCCGGAATAATTTGGACAGCCGGACTGGATCTGGCTTTTCCCGGTTATGCCACGCACTTTAAGGGAGCCTTATTTGAAGAAATTTCTCATGCCATGTCTAATCGTTTTTGCCCGGCCGAGACCTTTTCAATCCAGGCTTTGGAAAGCGGCATTCCTTTCTATGCTCCTTCAGCCGGAAACGGAAAGGTACTTACGGACAGACGGCTTTCCCTATATGCGGCCTGGTTTGAAAACCGCTTAGAACAATTCTGCCAAAACGGCAATACAAAGCTCCTTACGAATTATAGTCTTTCTCCCGGGGGATTAGCTGTTCAGGGACTTGTCAATGCTAGGCTGGAAGATCTCCTTACCCTGCCTCCCTGCCGGAAAGAAATAAACTCAATTTTACAAAAAGTCTACCAGCAAATTGACAAAGAATTTATGTATACACAGAAAACCCGGCATACCCGCTATAACCAGGCATTGAATTCTCTTGTCCGCGGACTGGAAGAAATCCGGAATTGCGCCAGAGAAGCTGCATCCTCGGTTGCTTCTGCAACCACAGCTGCTTCTTCTGCCGCAGCCAGCAAAAATGATTTTGTAAAAATCCTGGAAAAATTGGATAAAGTCGATCGGATCATTACACAAAGCCCTGTAAAAGATGCTGCGGGTTTTCTTTTTCCGCCAATTGCGGAAATGGAAAAAGAATTGTGCGAAACGGAACCATTAAAGAGGCACCTGGAATTTTCCCTGCTCTTTTATCGCTCCCTGGAGGAATCGGCGGATTATACACTTAAAGTTCTAGCAAAATAAATTTATGGTAATTTTAATTCCGGTTCTGTTACCTGTTTTAGATTCTCATCGGCCCAGTCGTTGAGTAATGCCTTTATACCTTCGTCAATCAGTTTAAGGGTTTTGCCGCAATCGGGGCAGACAAAGCGGCCCGATTCATCAAGGTTATCCTTACGGCAGCCAACACAATAGGTGTTTCCGCAGGCCGGACAGGTTCCGGCGGGCATATCGTCCGGCGGCGCAGCAAAAAGTTTAAGTCTGGCTGCCGGTTCAGGATTCCGTTCTACCTGCCACTCCCTGTTACATGAGACACAGTTAATATTCTTATAAACTGCTTCAATAATTCTTTTTTCCAGCTCATCCCGGCTCCTCGCACTCTCTTCATTCAGTTCCAATTTTTTCAGGTGATTCAGAATATTCTCTGCTTCGTCCAAACGGCCCCTAAGAACCCGGTTCCAGCCCAATTGGAGCAAAGAAGGTATATGATCCGGGTTGATTTTTAATGCCTTCATGACAGCGGCTTCGGCCCGTTCGTACTCTCCCTTTTTTACGGCTATAAAGGCAATTAATCCCAATATGCCGGGATTTAATTCAGAGGAAAAATGATTATCCCTTTTTCCAACAGTAAGTACTTCATCGGCTTCGCCGTAACGGTTTAGCTCGATGAGGCAAGAACCCCGGTTATACCGGTACTGCATATTTTGAGGCGCAATGGCAAGAGCCCGGAGGTAGCATTGATCGGCTTCTTCAAAACGGCGCAAGCGAACCAGAAGATTCCCGGCACAGTTAGCCATGAGCCCTTCGGGATCTTCCTCTGGTCTTGATTCCAGAATGCTTAAAGCTTCATTTTCCAAACCCTGTAAATAAAGAGAAACCGCCCGGTTTACCCGGACGGCCGGTACTTCGCCCAGGATTGCCGCAGCATTATCCAGGTGTTCCCGGGCGGAGCCTACATTGCCTTTGCTTAGGGCCACATGGGCTGCAAAATTATGAATCCAGCCATAACTTTCATCTTTATTACTAACTTTTAATGCAGCTTCCAAATCGGCGGCAAGTTTGGGATCATCGGGATCATTATTAAGCAGAAAACGGTTTTCCGCCAACCTAAAACGAAACAAGGGATAATCCGGCGCATGGTGAACGGCTCGCTCAAACAAAGATGACGCTTCCCGGCTTTTGCCTTTCCGTACCAGGAGCAGAGCCTGTAAAAAGTACAGGGCCGGATCCGGAGAGGAATCCTGTCCGGATTTACGAAGTTTTTCTGCCTCATTTAATTCTTCCCGTGCAGTTTTCCAATCCTCTATACCGAAAGCCCACTTGCCAATAAGCGCCCTGGCTTCCCAGTTCGCTCCTCCTAAAAGACGGAACTTGGGGATCAAGAGTCCCAATTCTTCATATAAGTTGTCCGCCAAAAAAGCCCGCCCTGCCTTTAGGTAACGATCCAGTGCTTTTTCCTTTTGAACCGGAGAGGAATCCGGATATATCAGGAGCTCACAGGCTGCTGCGGCATTTTTTGCGGTGATACCGTTTTTTTCATCCAGGGTAAAGGAGAAATCATAAGCATCGGCAGCTTTCTGATAAAGCCCGGAATTATAGTATGCATGCCCCAATAAATTAAAAAATGCCGGTGGATCAGCAAACAAGGTTTGTAGTTTATCGTAATTAATCTCCGCATCGGTCATTTCTTCAGCCCAATGAATCAAACTTTCATATTGGGAGCGGGAATAGAGCAAAGCGGCCTTCATGCTGCGGGTTTCCGGTTCAAACCCTTCCGTGTTAAACAACGCTTCAATGTATTTTTCAGCCTCGCTCCACAATTCAAGAGCCAGTGCAAGTTTGGTCCCCAAAAGCAGTTCTTTTGCTGTGGCTGCCACAGCAGCCGAGGTTGTCACAGCAGCCGAGGTTGCCACAGCAGCCGAGGCAGCACGGGTTTCCCAGGCTTTGCGGAGCTGAATCAGGGCCGGATTGGCCTGTCCCAGGGCAGCAAAGGTTTCCGCCAGCCGGATCCTGCTGTCCGGTGAAGCGTTTTTTTCCATTTCAAAGTATCGCTTTTCTGCTTCTTCAATCCGGGAATCAAGTTTGAATTCCATTAGCTCTGCCAGGGCGGTAAATTCACCGGAAAAAGTTATTGTGTCGTCAATGTTTTCATAACAGGCCAGGACAAAAGCAATCTTTCCATCGGGGATGGAAAGATCATCCCAAACCCCCGACCAATGGCCGTTTATTATCAATAGAATTCTGCTGCCAAAAGTAATTATTTCCAGATCAAATTCAGCAACATTGTCTTCTGAACCGGTATCAGATAAACCCGGAACTTCGGTCCAGCCCGCCAGTGTCAGGGGAACCCTGTTCCTTACAAGGTCCAGCCGGAAATAGCCCCTATTGGAAAGCAGCGCCATATAATAGCTGTGATCGTCTACCATCCGGAAGATAAAACCAGCTGCGGCATAGCCTCTGAAAGGATGTAGCCTAAGACGGCCTTTTATAACAAGATCCTGGTATCGGAAAAACAGATTTT